>JAHEEX010000309.1 GCA_024640465.1 Sphingobacteriales bacterium
TACACTGCCACCGGATTTTGAAGTGGTGGAAACGGTAAGCAGGGATGCAGAACAAATAATGGAAACCGAAATGCCCGAAGCAGATGCATTGGTCATGTTCTCCTGTATGGGCAGGCTGGGTGCTTTCGGTCCATTGGTTGGGGAAGAGATTGAAGGAATAAAGAAAAGCTTTAATGTACCAATGGCCGGTTTCTTTTGTTATGGAGAGTTTGGCCGTGCTACCGGTGGCAACAATGAATTTCACAACATGACTTGTTGCTGGCTCGCATTAAAAGAAAAATAAATTTCAATTTTAAATAACCAAAATGACACACACATCAAAATTCAGTTACCGCTTTATTCTTGCCATGCCTGTAATGGCAATCTTATTCCTTGCAGTAAGTTGTTCCTCACATGAAAAAGCGTTAACTGAAAAAACAGACCCGGTTGAAGCAAACATAAAAGCATATTCGCATGTTTGGGATGAGATCATGAACAAAGGAAAACTAGATATGTTCAATGATTCTAATTTCACCAAAGATGTTGTAATGCATGTAAGCCCCGCAGATATTGTTGGCATTGACAGTTCAAGAGCATACTATGCAAACTTCCTTACCGGGTTTTCTACTATTACATTCACCATTAAAGATGTTTTTGGACAAGGCGATAAACTTGTTAAGTACTGGAACTTTAAAGGAACGCATACCGGTGTCTTCTTTGGTATTCCTGCGACTGGTAAAACAGTTAGTATAGATGGAACAACACTTGTGCGGATGTCCAATGGAAAAATTGCAGAGGAAAGAGATTTTTTTGATAATATGGATTTTATGACGCAGTTGGGACTGATGCCAACAGCAGGGAAATAAAAATTATTCGGGAAAAAATTATGAAAGCAAAATCAATAACAGGAAAATCAACTGAAGAAATTAAATCAGCATTAGAGAAAAGTATGGCTGACGGATCTAAACCAACATTAGCTATCGTATTTATTTCAATAAAACAAGACCGGAAGGCCATTGTTGAATTATTAAGTAAAAATGGAATTGATGTTTTTGGCGCCACCTCTTGCGGAGAATTTATAAACGGACACCAGAGTGAAGGGGAAATTGTGATATTGCTTCTGGATATATCCCGGGATTTGTATGCAATAGTATATGAAGAAACCGGCAGCAAGAGTGTAACAGAATCCTCCATTGATGTAGGAAAGACTGCGTTACAAAAATTCAAAAACCCGTCGCTGATTGTTTGCAGTACCGGTATGAGCAGTAAGGGAGAATATTTTGATGGGGAAGCATTGGTTAAAAACATAGAAAAAACAATCGGGCCTGAAAGAATATTTTTTGGCGGAATGGCAGGAGATGATATGACATTTACCGGTACTTATATATTTACCCATAACAATGAAACAGATATTGGCATAATGGCATTGGCGCTGGATGCGGATAAAATTCAGCTTTCGGGAATGGCCGTTACGGGGTGGAAACCGATGGGTATTAGCCGAACAGTTACAAAAAGTATTGGTACCCGGTTATACACCATCGATGAAAAGCCTGCTGTGGAAATGTATCTTAAATATCTTGGAAAAGAAGAAAAGAAAACTGACAAAGATTTTAATGTTTTTGAAGAACTGGGTTATACTTATCCATTTATTACCGAAAGAGAACCGGGTGGTGAAATGGTTTTACGATCTCCATTAAAGATTGATCATAAAGAAAATGCGCTAGTGCTGGAAACTGAAATGAAGGAAGGCACAAAATTCTGGTTTTCGATGCCACCGGACTTTGATATTGTAGATGAAATTCTGAATGAAGCAACTGACTTAAAAAATACTGAAGAGGCAGAAGCAGATGCTTTATTAATTTTTTCCTGTGCCGGCCGGCCACCTGTATTAGGGCCATTAGTAACCGCAGAAAATAATGGTCTTGCAGAAATCTGGAAAACACCAATGGCAGGTTTTTTTACTTATGGTGAATATGGCAGAGCAAAAAAAGGAAAACAGGAATTTCATTCCGGCGCATGCTGCTGGGTAGCATTAAAAGAAAAATAAATATATGAAATGGAAATTGATCATACCCGCTCTATTCCTTTACTCCTGTTCCGATAAACAGTATAAAGGAAAGATCATTGACATGCATGTACATTCCTACTCACAGAGTGATTTTGGCGAAAGGGAACCTGCCGCTGATCATTACGGAAATAAAGGCTCTTTGAATGCAGAAGAACACAGGTTGGCAACTCTTGCTGCATTCAAAAAATTAAATATCGTAAAGGCAGCAGTAAGCGGCAATCCTGAAAGTGTTGAAAACTGGGCAGCAAAAGACAGCAGTAGTCTTATTGTAAAAGGAATATTGATATTCCACCCGGATGATTATGGAATGGACAGTGTGAAGTTTGAGCAAATGGTAAAAGACAAAAAGATTGAAATATTCGGAGAGATAGGAGCTTATTACGGCGGCACTAGCTTGAGTGATTCTGTATGGCAACCCTATCTGCGTATTTGCGAAAAATATGATATCCCTGTTGCAGTTCATACAGGAGGAGGTGATCCGGGAGGTACTTATTCATGGTCTCCGAAAGCAAGATTAAAACTCGGGGATCCGTATTTGATAGAAGACGTGCTGGTAAGATATCCCAAACTCCGTATTTACCTGATGCATGCAGGAGCGGAAGAATGGCATGAACATACCCTCCGACTGATGGCTTATTATCCGCAGCTATATACAGATATTGCGGTAATGCTTTGGGTGGAACCCAACACACAAAGAACCATTAAAGATTTTTTACGTAATGCAAAAGAAGCCGGCTACCTCGACCGTGTGATGTTTGGCTCTGATCAGATGATTTGGCCCGGTGCCATTCAACTATCCGTTGATTTTTTAAACAGCCTTGACTTTTTAACCAAAGAAGAAAAAGAAAATATATTTTTTAATAATGCCGCCCGGTTTTTAAAACTGAAATTGTAACTTATGAAAGCAAAATCAATCAAAGGAAAGTCAATTGTAGAAATTAAAAATGCTTTAATAGAAAGTATGGCTGACGGATTTCAGCCAACACTGGCTATCTGTTTTGTTTCCATCAAACAAGATCGTAACGCTATTTGCAAATTGTTAGATGATGCAGGCATTGCCATATTCGGCACAACCACCAATGGCGAGTTTATTGATGTAGTAACAGAAAAA
>JAHEEX010000158.1 GCA_024640465.1 Sphingobacteriales bacterium
TTTAATGAACTTGATCATTTGGTGCCTAATTTTCTATATTTTAAATAAAATAACATGAGGATTTCATTAACTATTGTTTTTTTTGTGATGGCTCACATCGCTTTTGGTCAACATGCAGAACATACTACTTTGCCCGCAAAAATTGATCATGCGGGTATGAAAGGAAGTAGCCGGCTTACACTTGGTTTAGGGCATACACATGTTTCCGAGGGCAAGAGAGATGGCAAAACAGAATGGCTTGCCATGCCTTCATGGTCTTTCAACTTTGATTATTGGCTGTCAGATAAGTGGGCTATCGGTTTGCAAAACGATTTGATTTTGGAATCGTTTAAAATTGAAGATCATGAAGGAGAAATTATCGAACGGAGCTACCCTTGGGCCATGGTTCCTGTAGCCTTGTATAAACCAGGAAAGCATTTTACCTTCATTGGTGGTATCGGTGCAGAATTTTCTAAAGGCCATACGCTCACCATGACAAGGTTAGGGGTGGAGTATGGTTTTCATTTACCTAAAAACTGGGAAGTAGGTGCTGCATTTGTTTGGGATGGTAAATGGAAGTATTATAATTCATGGGGCTTAGCCTTTACAGTTAGCAAAATTTGGCCCAAAATCCATCATTAAAAAGTAGTTGTTTAGTAAAACGTATACCGTAAAGTCAACAGGATTATCTTGTTGACTTTACGATATATTTTATACTTTCAAAGTATATTTGTTATTACCTAATGCTCTAAAGTGTTTTTAATTTCTAATTTAGCCTGGCCTTTCCGGATAATATATGTTGCCTACTCCGTCTTATGGTTCATTCTGTTAATGCTGCTGATTTTTCCTTTTATTTTTATCGCCTCTCTCTGGGGCAGGATCAAGGGAGGGAATTTCATCTATCATATACTCAGGTTATGGTCTGGGGCCTGGTTTTTCCTGGTTGGGATAAGGCATAAAAATATTTACCAGGCGAAACCTGATCCTAAAAAACAATACATTTTTGTTATTAATCACCGATCTAACCTTGATGCCGCTATTTTGGTGGAAACAATCAGGCAACCTTTTCGACCCTTAGGTAAAGTTGAAATCAGCAAAGTGCCTGTTTTTGGCTTTATCTATCGTACAGTAGTAGTTATGGTTGACCGGAATGATGCTGGTAACCGTGCCAAAAGTTTACGAAATTTAAAATCGGTTTTGAAGAAAGGCATTTCCATCATGATTTTTCCGGAAGGCACTTTTAATGAAACCGACCAACCTCTCAAAGCCTTTTACGATGGTGCTTTTCGTATTGCTATTGAAACGCAAACGCCAATCCAGCCGGTGCTTTTCCTCGATTCCTTTAAACGATTTAAGTACCACCATCTACTTTCCCTAAATCCAGGTCCTTCCCGCTCGCTTTTCCTTGAACCTATTCCTGTAGATGGCTTAACTTTAGCAGATGCAAAATCCTTAAAAGAAAGAGTATTTCGTATCATGGAGGAAAACCTGATTTCTTCCGCGCTACCTTAGCGTTCACTTTTCTCTGCGGTTTAATTTATGTTCGCCGAAATTATCATACCACTTGCGCTCCCTAAAACCTACACCTATGCGGTGCCGGAGAACCTCCTTATGCAAGTAATGCCTGGGGTTAGGGTTGAAGTGGTTTTTGGCCGGCAAAAAAAATATGCCGGCGTGGTAAAGTCTTTGTTTGCTGAAAAACCACAGGGCTTTGATCCTAAACCCATTCAAAATGTGTTGGATGCTGAACCTGTTGTTCATGAAGCACAACTCGAACTTTGGAAATGGATCGCAGATTATTATCTATGTAGTGAAGGTGAAGTGATGGCGGCTGCACTGCCTACGCATTTCAAACTCAGCAGTGAAACGATCCTGATGTTCAATGAAGAATATGGAGATGATTTTTCTGCATTAGACGATGAAGAATTTCTGATTGCAGAAGGCTTGTTGCTGAAAAAGGAACTTAAACTGGATGAAGTACAGGACATATTGGATGTGACACATGTTTATCCCGTTGTAAAAAGGCTAATCGAAAAGAAAGTATGCCTGGCCTGGGAATCGCTCAAGGAAAGGTATGTTCCTAAAAGGGAAACATTTATCCGTATGCATCCGGATTATGCCCATGATGAGCAACTATCTGCATTACTCAATAACTGGAGTGCCCGTGCACCAAAGCAAATGGAATTATTATTGTCTTATCTGCACCTGGTAAAAACAGAGGGCCAGGTAAAACAAACTGATTTGCTGAAAAAATCAGGTGCCAGTGCCGCGCAACTTAAAGGACTGGTTGATAAAAATATCCTTATAGCAGAAAAATTATCGGTTGACCGTATACGCTATTTGCCACGGGAAGTCCAGGTTGACTTTACCCTATCTCCACAACAGGAAACTGCTTTGCAAGCTATAAAAGAAATGTTTGTGGATAAGCCTGTTTGCCTTTTGCATGGTGTTACGTCAAGTGGGAAAACGCAGGTTTATATTAAACTGATTGAGGAGCAGATCAAAAAAGGAAACCAGGTGCTTTACCTCCTCCCTGAAATTGCACTAACGGCACAGGTTATACGAAGACTGCAGCATCATTTTGGCGGGTACATTGCCATATATCATTCCAAATTCAATCCCAATGAAAGGGTAGAGATTTGGAACAAAATAAAATCCGGAGAAACAAAAGTTGTTCTTGGCGCCAGATCGGCTTTATTCCTGCCTTTTGAGAACCTAAGTATGATCATTGTTGATGAAGAGCAGGATAGTTCCTATAAGCAACAGGATCCGGCCCCCCGATACCATGCAAGGGATGCGGCTATTTATTATGCTTCAAAACTGGGCGCTAAAGTATTACTGGGAAGCGCTACTCCTTCTTTAGAGTCTTATTTCAATGCTAAAAGTGGAAAGTATGGACTTGTTGAAATGAATGAGCGTTATGGTGGCATACTTATGCCGGCTATTGAAATCCTGGACACAAGGATTGCAGGAAAGAAGCAGCAAAGCAGGGTAATGATATCTCCGGAGTTACAAATTGCCATGGAAGAGACTATACAAACTGGCAAACAGGTCATTTTATTTCAAAACAGGCGGGGTTATTCGCCTTATCTTATCTGCAGCACCTGTGGCTTTATTCCGCATTGTGACAACTGTGATGTAACACTTACCTATCATAAATTATTACACCGGCTTCAATGTCATTATTGTGGAAGTTCTTACCCTAAGCCACTCGTTTGTACGGCATGTGGCAGCAGTACCTGGACAGAAAAAAATTTTGGAACAGAACGGATCGAAGAGGAATTGCATTTATTGCTGCCTGATGCAAGAGTGGCCAGGATGGATATAGATTCAGTAAAAGGTAAAACAGCACATGATTCACTGATTCAAATATTTGAGCAACAGCAGTTGGATATTTTAGTAGGTACCCAAATGGTGGTAAAAGGCCTTGATTTTGACCATGTAAACCTCGTGGGTATTTTAGATGCAGATGGTTTGCTGAGTTTTGCAGATTTCAGGGTATATGAAAGGGCCTTTCAACTCATGGAACAGGTGAGTGGAAGGGCAGGGAGAAAAGAAAAACAGGGTAGGGTAATCGTGCAAACATCCAACCCTAAGCATCCTGTGCTTGACTTTGTGTTAAGACACGACTATAAAGGGTTTTACGATTTTGAAATGGAGGCAAGGAAACAATTCCATTATCCTCCTTACAGCAGACTTTTGCTTATAACGTTTAAGCACAAACTAAAAGAGAAAGCCGAATCAGCAGCGCATTTCGTTGCCAACAATCTGTCAAAAGTGCTGGGGAAATATATTATTGGTCCGGCTGAACCTGTTGTAAACCGGGTGAAAACATTGTACCTGGTTGAAATTTTGCTTAAGTTGCCTAAAGAAGGTAACGTAAACGCCTATGCGCGTCAATTACTGCACCAGCAGATGGCGATTCTGCAGAATGATAAAGCATTCAGGTCGGTGATCATTCAACCCAATGCCGATCCAATCTAACCGCTAAGTAAAAAAGAAAACGAGTATTAGTCTTTTGGTTTATTTAATAGAATCCCAATTTTCAATCCACCACTTAAGGCAAACCCAGGAGAACTGCCCAATCGTAGGGTATTAAAATGATAAGCCTGGTATTCGTCAGATACACTTGAATAGCTGTATCTGCCATCATCATTAATATTATCAAAACAATATCCCAACCCGAAATAAATATCCAGCATAAACTGTTCGCTGAAAATCCATTGTTTGCCCAATTCTACCATTAATGAACCATATGCAACCGTTCTTCTTTCTGCAATTGGAACCTGGGTTTTATAATCAATGATATTTTCACCATATACTCCCGTATATATTGTTGGCTTAATATAGCTTCCCTGAAGTAGATGGGCAAAACGGATATTTCTGTTAATAAAATCAGGCGTTTTAATGAATTTATAACCTATGCCAATATTGGCCCCCTTTGCATCTCTTTTGTATTCTGTAGGGACATTTGTACCCGGCAGGTAATATGTGTAATCAATTACCTGGTTTTTACCCAGGCCAATAATGCCCAGGTTAAATTCTATGGATCGCCCGGGTTTCAGGCTTCTTTCATAGCCAAATTGGGTATAGCCAGAAAGGGGAGAAAGAAAATTTAGTTTCAATGCATTCTTTGATTGCCCCTGGTAAAGCGTTGGATCTTTCAGACTGCTTTTATAGGTTTCAGTCCGCCCGTTTTGAAAGATGATTTTTACAATTCGGTCTTTTTCAATACCATACGTTGGGCCTTCCTGTTCTTCAAACAATTTGTATTTGACTTCATCCACACCAATCTCCTGAATCTTTGCCAGGATGATATCTCCTCCCCGTTTATAAATCTTATCCTGACTCTGTGCCTGAAATGCCAATAAGCTGATTATTAGGATAAAAGAATAACGCATAAGGTTAGTTTTACTAAAGACAAAGTTTATAATGCTGTTGCTGCTTAACAAATGTCAAAAAAATGTCAAAAGGCTTTAAACAAAATTAAAAACTTAAAAGTCAATAAATATTTACTTCACGTTCCATAAGTACTCCAAATTTTTCTGAAACGTCCTTTAATATTTTTTCACTCAGGTTAAAGATATCGGTTCCTGTTGCATGGCCATAATTTACCAGTACAAGTGCCTGTTTTTCATGACAGCCAGCATTCCCTTCCCTGAATCCCTTCCAGCCGGCTTGTTCTATCATCCATCCTGCTGCCAGTTTCACTTTGTTGTCTGGAAGGGTATAGCCCACTATTCCGGGATATTTTTTCTTTAATTCATCAAACTGCAAATCAGTTATTTCAGGATTCTTAAAAAAACTACCAGCGTTACCGATCAATGCCGGATCGGGCAATTTAGATGAACGAATTCGAATGACCGCATCAGCAATCGAACGGATATTGAGCTCCCTGACACCCATTTTTTCCAATTCCTGTTCAATGGCGCCATATGAAATATGAAAAACAGGTTTTTTATCCAGTTTGAAGGTTACACTGGAGATAATGAACTGACCTTTATATTTTTTCTTAAACACACTTTCCCGGTATCCAAAATGGCAGTCGGCGTTTGAAAACTTTACCCATGCTTTGTCTTTAATATGCCAGGCTTCCAGTTCATAAAAAATATCCTTCAGTTCTACTCCATATGCACCGATATTTTGCATTGGTGAAGCGCCTGTATTACCGGGAATCAGGGAAAGATTTTCTGCACCTGCCAGGTTATTTTCAATACAAAACAGCACGAACCGGTGCCAGTTTTCTCCCGCACCTGTTTTAACGTATACATGATCGTTATCCTCACCAATGATTTCCATCCCTGAGATTTCGTTTTTAAATACCCACCCATCCACATTTTTTGTAAAAAGGATATTACTACCTCCACCTAAAATAAGCGGATTTTCAGGGAGTTCGGCGATGCGGTTTCCCATTGCTTCCAATTCATTATGACTTCCGATCCTCGCGAGGTAGCGGGCCCGAACATCCATTCTGAAAGTATTATATGGGAGAAGTGAAATATTTTCCTGAATTTGCATCCAACAATAATACTAAAAAATGAGCCAGATAGTAACATTGATCGGAGGAACAGGATTGGTTGGAGGACATATCCTGCAGTTGTTGCTTAAAGACGACCTTTATAGTACTGTTCGGGTAATCGGCCGTAGGTCGGTAAATATCAATCATCCAAAGATCCAGGAATTTATCATTGAGTTTGGCGACCAGAAGGCGCTGGAACAGGCAATTGCCGGAAGTGAAACGGTTTTTGTGGCTGTTGGTACTACCAATAAAAATGTAGAAGGGGATAAGGATGCTTACAAGAAAGTGGATTATGATATCCCGGTAAATGTCGCAAAAGCCGCTGCAAAATACGGGGTCTATGGTTTTGCGATGGTTTCTTCCGTTGGTGCCGATCCCAATAACAACAATAATTTTTACCTCAAACTGAAAGGGGTGACTGAAGAATCAGTGGCAAAGGAAATGGTTCCGCAGACGCTGATATTCCGGCCCTCTCTTCTATTAGGCGAAAGAAAGGAGAAAAGATTTGGGGAAGGTATCGCCCAGTTTTTTATGCCAGCCATTAATTATATTATTCCCTCCTCGAAGCAAAAATATAAAGGCATAAAAGCAGAGGAACTGGCTCAGGCAATGGTACTGGCCGCGCAAAAAACGCCCAAGGGGATTCACTTTTTTGAATACCCGAAAATCATGGAATTACTTAACCGCAAAGAAACGGAGAACGCTAAGATTTAAAAATCATTATCGTCTTCATCTTTATATCCGCTGGCATTACCCAGGTTGATCATCGAACCCATCAGGTCCTTGAATTCAATTTTGGCTTCAAGCACTTTTTTACTGATGAGCGAATATGAAGCAAGACCGTGCAATACAAATTCCATCAACATCGCATTTTCTGCTTCACTGGCTTTAGGGAAATATTTTTTCACTAAGGCATGCAGGCCATCTACTTGGTAGAGTTGAACAATCTTGTCTGCATCTTTTGTGTTGAAAAAGATATTGAGTGCATTCCCTTTATCAAACCAGCTGATCACACTGCGGAAAGGATTTTCTTCCACAACGCCATCTTTGGTTTTTTTCTTTTTTATTTGTTCAGGGTTAGGAAAATATTGAATGAACATCGACCTGATGGCTTTCTCCAGCAGGTTAAAGGAAACCTGGTAGGGTCCTTCCTGCTCACCTTCATAAACCAGTTCAATTTTGCCGGTAATGGAAGGTATGATACCGGTTAGATCACTGATCCATACCTGGGTCTTTTTTTCTTTATTTAAGATAGCCCTTCTTTCAGCTGCACTCAATGCATTTTCAAACGCAGCTATGGTGAGTCGGGCAGAAACACCGCTTTTCTGGTCTACAAATTCACTTCCACGTGCTTCAAAGGAAACCTGTTCAATAAGCCTCTTTACTAAATCACTTACCTGCACCCTTTTTTCCTGGTCAGGATGGATATGGGCTTCCTGTTCTGTTATAGCCAATGCTGTTTCCACCGTTTTGGGATAGTGTGTTAGGATTTGGCTTTCAATTCGGTCCTTTAGTGGCGTCACAATAGCACCTCTGTTCGTGTAGTCTTCCGGGTTAGCAGTGAAAACAAAAAGGATATCCAAAGGCATGCGTAGTTTGAAACCACGAATCTGGATATCACCTTCCTGTAAAATATTAAATAGTGCAACCTGAATTCGCGCCTGAAGATCTGGTAATTCATTGATCACAAATATTCCCCGGTTACTGCGCGGGATGATACCGTAATGTATCACCCTTTCGTCTGCAAAACTTAACCTGAGGTTGGCCGCTTTAACCGGATCAATATCGCCAATAAGGTCAGCAACACTTACATCCGGCGTGGCGAGTTTCTCGCCATATCTTTCGCTTCGGTGTAACCATTGGATAGGGGTATCGTCGCCTTTGACGGCAATGAGTTCCTTTGCGTATGTAGACATGGGCGCCATTGGATCATCGTTGATTTCACTGCCTTCCACAACAGGAATATATTCGTCCAGCAATTCGATCATTTGACGCGCCATTCGTGTTTTTGCCTGGCCGCGTAGTCCCAGGAATAATATATTGTGACGGGAAAGGATAGCCCTTTCCGTATCGGGTATAACGGAGTCTTCATAACCGAGGATACCGGGAAACGATTCCTGGCCTTTCTCCAGCCGGGCAATCAGGTTTTGCCTGATCTCTTCTTTGATTGACTTAGGAGTATAGCCGCTTTTCTTTAATTCGCCTAGTGTAATAATGTTCATAAAAATAATTTAACGCAGAGCCTCAGAGGACGCTGAGATACGCAGAGATTAATACAATGTTTTTCGTTTACCGCTTTCGAAATCTTTGAAGATAAAAGCGCCTAGTCGGTCCAGTGAGGCAAAGAAGGCCTTGCCGTTATTTGTTTCTGTGAACTCGGTTACAAACCGCTGCAGGTATGGGTCGCTGGCAATCATGAAAGTAGTGATGGGTATTTTGAGCTTCTTGCACTGCGCTGCCAGGTTCAGGCAACGGGATGTGATTTTCCGATCGAGGCCGAAACTGTTTTTATAATATTTTTTGCCTTGTTTGAGACAGGTTGGTTTGCCATCGGTGATCATAAAGATCTGCTTATTGGGATTTTTA
>JAHEEX010000159.1 GCA_024640465.1 Sphingobacteriales bacterium
GAATGACCTGGCATATACATTATTTCCTGGCAGCGATCTGCAGGACCAGATAGAAAACGCACTGCATGGACAACCACGATATATTGATGCCGGTATTTGTAATGGCCGGATATTTTTGAATTGCCTCGGTGTGGGCTTCGACGGTGAAGTAGCGAAGGAAGTGCAGAACGTTAAATGGCTTTCGGGTAAATTGAAATATTATTGGGCAGTAGTTAAAAAGATAATCACTTACAGGTCTTCTTCATTGCAGGTAAACTGGAAAGGCGCCCAACTCTCTGCACCGGTCTTTATGGTCACAGCTGCCAACGGATACAGGTCTGGGGGTGGTTTTAAAGTTGCACCCCGTGCAGACTGGCATGATGGACTTTTAGAATTAGTGATCATTCATCCATTACCTGTCTGGAAAAGGTTTCGATATCTCCCAGTTATAGAGAAGGGTGAACACCTTAATCTTTCTTTTATCGAAAACCACAAAACGGAAAGGATCGTCATTAGATCAACTGAACTTGTTGCCGGTCATATGGATGGTGAACTAATCAAAGGCAATCTTTTCGATATTTCGGTTATGCGGCCGGTATCAGTTCAGGTGTGCGTAAAATAAGAAATTTGATATCAGAATAACCGCCGTTGATTTTGTTGTTGTTTGCTTAGTTCATCATCCACATACTTCTGGCCTTTATCAAAAAGCTTAATTAGCAATATGCCTGCTGCAAATCCGCCAATATGCGCAGCGTAAGCCACTCCTCCGCCACCGCTACCCATGCTGCCAGCACCACTGATGATCTGAAGTACAATCCAAAGCCCAAGGGCAACCATAGCCGGTACCGCAACAACTGTACGCATCATTAGTACATTGATTTTGCGTTTGGGGAATAATAACAAGTAGGCTCCCATTACGCCTGATATGGCTCCGGATGCGCCCAGGCTGGGAATATTCATATTATCCGGAGACAACATCTGCGTAGCAAATACATGGCTAAGTGAAGCAAGGATTCCACAAAGCAAATAAAAAACCAGGTAACGGGTATGGCCCAGACGATTCTCAATATTATCGCCATATATCCAAAGGAAAAGCATGTTGCCTAATAAATGTCCCCAGCTACCATGCATGAACATTGAAGTGAGCATAGTTCCCCAAACGGGTATTGGCGTAGCACCTAAGCCCGGCATTTGTAACATTTGTCCGGTATTGGGATCTTTAAACATTTCGCCCTGGGTAATGATATCTGTACCTGTTAGGATCTCGGCAGGAACAGTGGAAAAAGAATAGGTGAAACCATAATTGCTCCCCATGCCTTGCAGGAAAACAAAAACCAAAACATTCAGCGCTATGAATGCATAATTAACGATGGGTGTTAAGTGGCGGTCTGAATTATCATCACCAATGGGCATCATAAGCTGAACGTTTGATTAAATTTACAGGGAAATAGGTTAACCGCAAAGTGATAATTTTGGGTTCAATATTTTAAATAAAATAAGTTTTTAAAATCAGCCACAGAATACACAGAAAACAGCCGGATAAACGGCCTGATATTTTTCTGAATTGTCTTTTTCCTGCTGTTTATCCGTGGTATCCGTGGCAAAATTTATATTCCTCCTGCTCAGTATATTATTGAGCCTATAGTTTTGGAAAAAAGAGGAAGAAAGCAATTCATTATATATTTTGATTTTTTCGATGGTCAGGGTACTTCATGTCCTGTTGCAGCTCTAAGCAGCATATACCATTCTTCCCTCGAAAGATCAATTGACCTTGCAAGTATCGCTGCTTTTATTCGCTCTGCTTTGGTTGTTCCAAGAACAGGTGTAATTCCGGCGGGATGTTTCATCAGCCAGGCAAGCAGTATCTGGTCGAATCCGGCTGCATATTTCTCGCCTAAAATTTCAGCCACAGCTATAATCCTGCGACTCCGTTCATCATCTGCAATACCATTGAGTATTCCTCCACCCAGAGGCGACCATGACTGTGGTTGAATCTTTTCTTTGATACATTGGTCCAGGACTCCATTGTAAATAGGATCAGTATGCAGGATGGAAATTTCCACCTGGTTTACTTCAACTGCAAAGCAGGATTGTAGCAGTGCTGTTTGTGAAGTATTAAAATTGGAAACACCAAAATGTAAAACCTTTCCTGAGTTTTTCAATTGTGAAAATGCTTCCGCAATGTCCCCTGGATCCATTAGCGCATCCGGTCTGTGGATTAATAAGAGATCAATAAAGTCTGTATGCAGGTTTTTCAGTGATCTTTCTGCCGATTCAATGATATGTTCCTTTGATGTATTATAATGTTTGATCTGGTGGCCGGGCCTGTTTGGTGCTACCATGCAAATGCCGCATTTTGTAATCAATTGCACCTGGTTTCTGATGGCCGGATTTTCTTTAATGGCCAGTCCAAATTCTGCTTCAGTTGAATAATTACCATAAATGTCTGCATGGTCAAATGTAGTGGCACCCGCTTCAATACAATTTTCTATCATCCTTTGATAATCTGTAGTATTAAAATGTGCGCCCCATTTGCCCCATTTCATACTGCCTGCGATGACGGGGGAAAAATTCAAAGAGTTTGCCACTGGCTTTTTGCCAAATGTAAAATAAAAAAATCCCGCAATTGCGGGATTCTGGTATTATTAAAAATATTTGAAATCAATATTCATTGAAACGATCACGACTACCACCGCCACCGCTGCCACTGTTTCGGTTACCCCTGTAACCACCTCCACCGCCGCCACCTTTGTTATAGCCGCCGCCACCTCCGCCGCCGAAGCTTCTTTTCTTATATCCACCACCGCCACCTGATTTTTCCTGGGGCCGGGCTTCATTTACAATCAGCTTTCTTCCTTGTACATCACTTTCATTAAGGCTGGCAATGGCTTTTAAAGCATCTTCTGCATTTTCCATTTCAACAAAGCCAAAACCTTTGCTGCGGCCCGTTTCTTTGTCGTTAATGATTTTTGCAGAACTAACCTCGCCAAACTGGGAAAAAAGATTGAACAGGTCCTCATTGCTGAGGTTGAAATTCATGTTACCAACGTAGATGTTCATTTTAAAAAAATTTACTGATAAAACCGGTGAAACGATTAGTCGCGTGAATGCACTGAGGATACTGAACACTGCGAGGTCAGATCAGGACATAAAGAGAACTAACTACGAATTCACTAACTCTAAGATAACAGATATTTTTTATACTTATTGCGCCGGATTATTACTTTTTTGCAAATAAAGCCTCCATTAATCGGCTGTCTCTCTGATAGATATCATCCCGGAAATTGATCTTTCCTTCCCTATCAACCCAGGCGGTGAAATATACAATACTTACCGGTATTGGCTCTTTCAGCGTAACAGTTTGTTCTTTTCGGCTGTTCATGGCATCATCTATTTTGCTTTCCGGCCAGTTCTTATCATTTCTTAACAGGTAAAGTGCCAGTTTCCGGGCTTCCTGAACCCTGATACAACCATGGCTAAATGTCCTTTTTTCCTGCTCGAAGAGTGATTTTGAAGGGGTATCGTGCAGGTACATCTTGAAGTTGTTTGGGAAAAGGAATTTTACTTTACCCAATGCATTTTCATCCCCCGGCTTTTGACGCACACGGCCATCATACCATTCCATATCATGAGACTGCAGGTAATTGGGATTCCTTCTTAAGGCGGGCATAATTTCCTTATTCAATATACTTGTTGGAACATTCCAGTAAGGGCTGAAAACAATATAGCGGACGGTTCCCTGGAAAATAGCCGTTTTGTGGATTTCTTTACCAACAACCACATTGGATTTCCACATCAGGCTGTCATGTTCATAAACGAGGAGTTGAAACTGTGGTATATTCACAATCAGGTAATTCCCTGTTGGGTCATTGTCCATCCAGCGGCATCTTTCCATATTGACAATGATTTGTTGCATCCGTTTAGAAAGTGGTGCATTCATTTCTTTTAATATCGTTTGTCCAACAATGCCGTCCTCTTTTAATCCATACCTGTGCTGGAATTTTTTGACCGCTTCTTTCAATGCCTGATCAAAGACAGGGCTCCCTGAATCAACACTTAGGTCTCCGGCCAGGAATAATTTTTTTCGGATACTCTTAATTACCAGGGCAGTATCGCCCTGCTGATATTTTTTTTTGTCGGCTTTAATTATAAGCCATGTTCCTTTTTTTTCAACCTCCTGAAATCTCTTAAGGTATTTTTTCAAGAGGTTATATTGATAGTACACCGGTTCCTGTATTGCTGAGGTTTCTTCAGATGATGAAACTAATGAATCAAGGTATTTTTTGTAGTCGATCTTTTTTCTGGGGATATGCCATTCCATTTCCCTGGAAGCTGATTCGGGTAAACCTGTCCAGGCTTTTCTGGCATATACAAGGTATTGGGCGGTCAGCATTATTTCTTTTTCCGGTTCCTCCGTTTGTGAAAGGTTTAAACTGTCATCGCCACCCATCATGTACATAAAAGTGTTTATGTAGGGCTGTTGGCGAGGCAACCCTTCCTCTTCAAGATGAAGTATCCTGTTATACAAATCTGCTGATTGTTCAATAAGCCCCTGATCGTCGAACCAGGCATAAGCATAGTTCCTGTTTTTGTAAAAAGAAACCAGTTCATTTTTGTAAGGCCTGAGTGAGTCATATTTTTTTAAAAAATCAGTCAGGGCGATACTGTCAAAGCGGAGTATTGATTGGCTGCTAAAATTCCCGGGCAGCGATTGGTCTATATACCTGGCATTTTTTGGAGGGATTGTGTCTTTGGCCGGGTGATTATTTTTTTCTGTACAATTCCCGTTACAGGATTGTAAGACCCAGCAGCAGGCAATGAATGTAATCATGCGTATTGGGAGGCGCATGCAGAAAGGTAATATTTCCATACATAAAAAAACCTCCCAATTGGGAGGTTTTTTTCCATTTTATAGCTTTTGATTATTCTGCAATAATTTCCAGTTCAAGTTCGGTTTCATGGCCATTGCCGAAATCAACCTTTGCTTTGAAATTACCCAATTCTTTAATCTCATCTAAAACCTGAATTTTACGGCGGTCAACTTCATATCCTTTTTGCTCACGGATAGCGCGGGCAATCTGGACGGTAGTAACGCTACCGAAAATTTTACCTGAAGTACCGGTTTTAGCTCCAATTTTAACCGGGCCCTCTTTCAGAACAGCGATCACTTTATTGATCTCCGCCATCATCTTATCCTCTTTTTTCTTCAGTTGTTTCAGCCTTTCTTCCAATTGTTTCAAATTGGAAGGAGAAGCTTCAACAGCCACTTTTTGAGGGATAAGGAAGTTACGGGCATAACCGTTTTTCACCGTTACAACTTCGTTTGCGCCACCCAGGTTATTTACATCCTGAATTAAAATTACTTGCATGATTAATTTTTTTAAGTTTTACCTGCCTCCAATCCCGCAACTGCGGGGCTGTCATCCCGCGCATGCGGGAATTAGGTTGGAGGTTCTACTTTAATAAGTCTGTTACATAAGGCAGGATCGCCATCTGGCGTCCACGCTTAATTGCTTCAGACACTTTACGCTGGTACTTCAGAGAATTACCGGTAATGCGCCTGGGGAGCATCTTGCCTTGTTCGTTCAAAAATTTCTTCAGGAACTCGGCATCTTTGTAGTCGATATACCGGATACCATATTTCTTAAAGCGGCAGAATTTCTTCTTTGGCTTCTCGGTTTTAATGGCTGTCAGGTACTTAATTTCATTTGCTTTTGCCATGATTTAAGCCTCCACTGCTTTATCGAGTCCTGTAGAAACGCCACTTCTCTTTTTTAAGTTATACTCGACGGCGTATTTATCGAGTTTAATAACGATCTGACGAAGAACCTGCTCGTCACGCAGAAGCTGAATCTTCAGCTTTTCATTAATGTCGGATGGCGCCAGATATTCCAGAACCCAGTATATACCGGTTGTCTTTTTCTGGATCGGATACGCCAGTGATTTTAACCCCCAGGGATTTTCGTGTACAACCTCACCGCCATTGGCTTTGATGAGATCAACATATTTCTTCTGAGCTGCTTTGAATTCGTCATCGCTCAGAACAGGGGTAAAAATCACCATCATTTCATAATTCTGCATGTTTCCCTGTATTTGGTGATTTAATAAATGGGCTGCAAAGTTAATGGATTCAGGCTATGAATCCTGCTTTTGGCCACTGTTTTTTTTGATGAGCTAATATTCCATTTATTAATTGATTATCAATAGATTATAAATCTTCGATGATTGTTCTTATCTCCCTCAAATAGATTTAAGCAGTTTAATCAGCTTTCAAAGCCAAAATTTGCCATCCTGTCAGCAAAATGTCACTGGCATTGCATTTGACAAGCTAGGTTACCAACGATAAAACAATTTATTATGCAAAAAGGTCAGATAAGGGTACAAACAGAGAACATTTTTCCGATCATTAAAAAGTTCCTTTACAGTGATCATGATATTTTCCTGCGCGAATTAATTGCCAATGCCATTGATGCCACCCAAAAATTAAAAACATATGCATCTTCCGGGGAAGCCAAGGGCGAACTGGGCGAATTACGCATTGATGTTAAACTTGATGTGGAGGCCAAAACGCTGACCATTGCCGACAGGGGTATTGGAATGACGGCTGAAGAAGTTGATAAATACATTAACCAGGTGGCTTTTTCCAGTGCGGAAGAATTCCTCGAAAAATACAAAGGCCAGAATGAGGCCAATATAATTGGTCATTTTGGTCTGGGTTTTTATAGTGGTTTCATGGTAAGCGACCAGGTAGAGATATTTACCTTGTCCTATAAAGAAGGCAGCAAAGCCGTAAGGTGGGAATGTGATGGTAGCCCTGAGTATTTTTTGGAAGAAACGGAAAAGGCTGAAAGGGGAACAAATATCGTTTTACATATCAATAAAGACAGTGAAGAATTCCTGGATGCGGTTAGGATTCGGTCAATCCTGGAGAAATTCTGTCGCTTCCTTCCAGTGCCTATTTTCTTCGAAGACCAGCAGATCAACAATACCAGTCCGGCATGGGTTAAGAAACCGGCTGAACTTACTACCGAAGACTACCAGAATTTTTACAAGGAGCTTTATCCATACAATGAATTGCCATTGTTCTGGATTCACCTTAATGTTGATTATCCGTTTAACCTTACCGGAATACTGTATTTCCCTAAGATCAAACAGAGTTACGAGATCCAGAAGGATAAAATTCAATTATACAGCAACCAGGTTTTTGTAACGGATGAAGTTAAAGACATCGTTCCGGAATTCCTTATGCTATTGCAGGGGGTGATCGATTCGCCGGATATACCGTTGAACGTTAGCCGAAGTTACCTGCAGGGGGATCCTAATGTCAGGAAGATCAATAGTCATATTACCAAAAAAGTGGCTGATAAACTGGATGAAATCTTTACCAATGACCGTACTGCATTCCAGGAAAAGTGGGAGAGTCTTGGCCTTTTTGTTAAGTATGGCATGATGACTGACGATAAATTCAGGGAGAAAGCAGATAAATTCCATATAATGCAGGATGCGCTAACCCAGGATTATTATACGCTCAGTGAATACCGCACTGCTACAGAGGGCCAGCAAAAGAACAAGGAAGGTAAACTGGTGATCCTGTATACCACAGATCCGGTACAGCAGGACAGTTATATCTGGGCGGCCGATAAGCGTGGATATAAAGTGGTGAAATTGGAAACCATTGTTGATGCATCTTTTATCAACCAAATGGAAACCAAATGGGAGAATATTCATTTTACAAGGGTGGATGCTGATATCACCGATAATCTCATTGATGCCCAGGAAGCGGCTGAATCAGTATTATCCACCACTGATACAGAGAGGCTTAAGGAATTATTTAATATTCCTGTTACAGGTTTGCACGTTTCTGTAGAAGTAAAAGGTTTAAGCGTTGATGCGCCACCGGTAGTTGCAACCAGGCCTGAGTTCATGCGGAGAATGAAGGATATGGCTTCTATCAGTGGCCCGATGGGAAGTTTTTACGCTAATATGCCAGATGAGGTTACACTTACCGTGAATGGAAATCATCCGGTATATGATGGAATACTGCATAGCGGCAACGAGCAACTGCAGAAAAAGCAGGTTCGTAACCTGGCCGACCTGGCGCTGCTTTCGCAGGGATTGCTGAAGGGTGCGGATCTCACTGCTTTTATTTCGCGCAGTGTGGAACTGATGGGTGGTGAAGAAAAAGCGGTGGTAACTGCCTGATTTTTATAGATAAAAGTATTTATATGAACCATGGTTGATATTTTTTATCTGCCATGGTTTTTTTTGCGGTGTTTCTTGCATCAACAACATTATTGTTTTAAAATTTACTTTTTAAAATTTCGATTACTATTTCGTGAAGAAAAAAAGGAACTTGAGCTTCCTGATTTGTATAAGGATGCGATATGGTTTTGTATTTTTTCAAATTGTATCGTTTCTTGCTTGGAAAGAAAAGTTATCAATTAATCTGAAGATAATTGCAGGTCTATCACTTTCAACTGAAGGTTTTTTTCATTATTCCATTCATTTTCATCCAGTGTGAACACCAGGTCGAAAGGT
>JAHEEX010000310.1 GCA_024640465.1 Sphingobacteriales bacterium
TGTCCAATGGATCGTCTGTAGTACAAATGAGTTTAACATTCATTTTCTCCAACAAGCCCCTCACGCTGAATTCTTTTGACTGAAGTTTAGCGGAAGTATCTTCATAAATATGTTTTGCTGTTTCTTTATGTAAGGTTTCAGTGATTCCAAAATAACGTTGTAGTTCCAGGTGTGTCCAATGGTACAAAGGATTGCGCAATGTATAGGGGACTGTTTCAGACCATGCCTCAAATTTTTCCCAATCAGATCTATCACCTGTAATAAATGATTCATGCACACCATTGGTTCGCATGGCACGCCATTTATAATGATCACCATTTAACCATACCCTGGTGATATTCTCAAAATTCTTATTCAGGGCAATTTCTTCCGGCGGAAGATGATTGTGGTAATCAATAATCGGCATCCCTTGTGCAAAATCATGATAGAGTCTTTCGGCTGTCTTGTTCGTCAATAAAAAATTATCATCCAGAAATTTTTTCATCATGTATTATTTATAAGGAAACACCGCGCTTCCATGGAATAAAATCATCCTGGTTCAGTTGTACTGCTTTAGGCAAAACCAATCCACTCGCTGCCTTAATGCAATATTCGAGAATTTCTGCACCCATTTCTTCAATTGTTTTATCACCTTCTATGATAGGTCCGCAATCAATATCTATAATATCACTCATTCTTTTTGCAAGAGAACTGTTGGTGGCAACCTTAATGGTAGGACAAACAGGATTGCCCGTTGGTGTACCCAGGCCTGTTGTAAAAAGTATAAGGGTTGCGCCACTGGCTGCTTTTCCGGTTGTTGCCTCAACATCATTTCCCGGAGTGCAAACCAGGCTGAGACCTGGCTTCGTCACGGGTTCCGTATAATCCAGGACATCAACAATGGGAGATGTTCCTCCTTTCTTGGCTGCACCAGCGCTCTTCATTGCATCTGTTATAAGCCCGTCTTTTATATTGCCCGGTGATGGATTCATTGAAAAGCTCGAGCCGGCATTGGTTACGATCTCTTCATATGCCTTCATTAGCTTTATAAATTTAGCTGCAGTTGACTCATCAACCGATCGATCAACCAGTTCCTGCTCTATACCACATAATTCCGGGAACTCTGCCAGTAACACTTTTCCCCCCAGTGCAACCACCAGATCAGAACAATACCCTACAGCTGGATTTGCGGATATGCCACTGAATCCATCACTTCCACCACATTTCACTCCGATGCATAATTTATCCAGTGAGGCAGGTTTTCTTTCCTGTTTATTTATTTCCACAAGGCCCTCAAATGTTAAGCGAATGGCATCCGAAATTAATTGCTCTTCGCTTTGAGACTGCTGCTGCTCAAAAATATGCAGCGGCTTGTCAAAACCTGGATTATGCTTTTTTAAATCATCAACAAAATTTTGCACCTGTAAGTTCTGACAGCCTAAACTGATCACTGTTACACCACCTACATTTGGATGGTCTGCATATGCTGCAAGAAGTTTACTCAGTATAGCAGCATCCTGCCTGATACCGCCGCAACCTCCCTGGTGATTCAAAAATTTTATGCCGTCAACATTCTTAAAGATGCGCTTATTTGCTACAGGGGATTGTGTAAAATCGATCATCTCCAGGCTTTGGCCATCCTGGTAAGCCTGTACCAGGCGACTGGTATATTTTTTATACTTATCTGTTATGGCATAACCCAGTTCATTATGCATTGCTTCCCTGATCACATCAAGGTTGCGGTTCTCACAAAAAACAGTTGGAATAAATAACCAGTAATTGGCCGTCCCAACCCTTCCATCCTTACGATGATAACCATTGAATGTTCGGCCTTTAAACGCAGATATATCAGGCCCTTCCCAATTGAATGTTGCATGCCGGTAAGCATAGGGCTCTGTTGCATGGCTTATATTCTGTGTAGATAAACGGCTGCCTTGAGATACAGCCATTTTGGTTTTACCGATCATGACCCCATACATCTTAACAACCTCACCTGCAGCCATATCAAACATAAAATATTTATGTTTTGCCGGAATATCTTCAGTTAATAAAATATGGGTGTCTTCAAAACGAATCATCTCCCCTTTAGCTAAATCGGAGAGTGCTATGATCACATTATCCGCAGGATGACCTTTTAAAACTCTGTGTTTCATTCAGGATGTAACTTTATTTGAATCAAGTTTTTTAATTGTTTCAAAAACGCCAATGCTCAACATATCCAATAAAGCCTCCTGTACCAACTCCCGGAATCCAGGCAGCTTTGTAAGATCGGTTTCCCATAATGCCACATCGCTTAATACTATTTTTACAAGTTCTTCCGGTCTGTAATTATTCCAGGCATTAAAAAAATAACCTGCAGCATCATCTTTGATCTCATATTCAGCATTGTTTCTATAACCAAAATATTTTTCACCATTTTTCCTGGTGGAACGCATAAATAAAAGATAACCGGCAAAACATACAGACATATATACCGGAGCCTCAGTTTGCTTTGTATAATGATTGAGCAATAATGGGATATTACGCATTTTCATTTTGGCAGTTTGCTGAACCGTTATACTTAACCACTTGTGATCGATAAAAGGATTGCCAAAACGGTCAAGCACTTTCCCGGCAAAATCTTCTTTTATCTTTTGCTCAATTTCACAGGGAATATCATTGGCAATATCAATATACATCAGTTTTTTCATGAATGCCAGGTAGGCTTTATCTGCTATGGCCTCCCTGGTATAGTTGAATCCGGAAAGGAATGCAATCCCACTATTGAATGTATGTGCCCCATTCAATAAACGCAGTTTTAATTCTTTAAATATGGTTATATCAGATGTGATCACCACACCTTTATCGGCCCTGGAAAACGATAATATTTCTTTTATTCTTTCATCGCCTTCAATTGCCCAAAGTCTGAATGCCTCTGTAATAATCAGGAGTTCATCAGTATATCCGAGGGATTCACTGATTTCCTGAAACAGGTTTTCAACAGGCTTACCAGGAACTATACGGTCAACTAAAGAATTACAGAAAGTATTATGCGCTTCAAGCCATTCGATAAATTTATAATCAAGGTTATTCCAATGGGCCAGTTCCAGGATAATGCTTTCCAGTTTTGTACCATTTTCAGAGATCAGTTCGGTTGGT
>JAHEEX010000029.1 GCA_024640465.1 Sphingobacteriales bacterium
GAAGAAAGAATTGTTACACTACCTGTATTACTATAATCATGAACGACATCACCAGGGTATAAATAATATACCTGTAGAATTTAAAAATCTGTTACCGAATTAGTTGACATATACAATCCCGACGAAGGAGGGATCTCAATCAAGTATTTTAATTTAAGATGTATATTAAATAGTTAACATAAAATTTTTTTCATATGAAAATAGCCTTTCATGGTGCGGCAAGAACTGTTACAGGATCCAAGCACCTGCTTACACTGAAAAATGGTCGTCGAATACTGCTTGATTGCGGCATGTTCCAGGGCATGGGAAAAGAAACAGATGTTTTGAACCGAACCTGGGGTTTTGATCCTATGCAGATCGATTATATGATATTGTCTCACGCTCATATTGATCATAGTGGATTGATCCCGAAACTTGTGAAGGAAGGATTTGGCGGGAATATCTATTGCACACCTGCAACAAAAGAATTGGCTACCGTTTTACTGGAAGATTCGGCGGGTATACAGATGGATGATGTAAAGTATATCAATAAACGCAGGGCTGCCGAAGGGCAACCCTATTTGAAGCCATTATACGATGAGGAAGATGCCAAAATAGCTGCCACCCATTTTGTTGAAGTTGATTACGGTCAATGGTTTACTATTGAAGAAGGTGTGGAGCTTTTATTCACTGATGCCGGCCATATAATTGGAAGTGCAGTTGTTCATGTGAAAATTACAGAGGATGGCAAAACTGAGCAGCTTACTTTTTCGGGAGATGTTGGGCGATACCGTGATGTTATACTGAAGTCGCCGGAAGTTTTCCCCCAGGCGGATTATATCATCCTGGAATCTACTTATGGCAATAGCCTGCATGATCTGCACAAACCTACACTGGATCAATTGCTTCAGTGGATTGAAAAAACCTGCCTGCAGAAAAAAGGAAAACTGATCATACCTGCTTTCAGCGTTGGCCGCACGCAGGAAATACTCTACGCACTGAATCAGCTTGACCTCGAGAGAAGACTTCCTGAAGTGGCGTATTTTGTTGACAGTCCGCTTAGTATTAAGGCTACCGAAATAGTTAAACGATACCCTGAATATTTTAATGACACTATCCAGAAAGTACTGAAGACGGATCAGGATCCTTTTGCATTCCCTGGTTTAAAATATATTAAAACCGTTGACGAATCCAAGTTGCTCAACTTCAGGAATGAACCCTGTGTGATTATATCAGCCAGTGGTATGGCAGAAGCAGGAAGGGTGAAGCACCATATTAACAATACAGTTGAGAATAGCCGAAACTCTATATTGCTCACTGGTTATTGTGAACCCAATTCATTGGGTGCAAAGTTGCAACAAGCCGGTCGAAAAGAAGTGAACATCTTTGGTGTGTCAAGGGAAATACATGCAGAGGTTGGAAGTATTAGGAGCATGAGCGCCCATGGAGATTTTGAGGACCTGAGCCAGTTTCTTTCCTGCCAGGATACGGATAAAATTAAGAAACTCTTCCTTGTTCATGGGGAATATGAGGTGCAGGAAGATTTTAAAGAGAGGCTTATCCGTAAAGGTTTTAAAGATGTGATCATTCCGGAAATGCACTTTGAAGTGGGGCTTGTTTAAAATTGAACGTACAGAATGATATTAAATGAGATGACGTTCCAGTACTTTCCACTTTTGATTTTCGATTTCCCACTTCCTAAATGACAGAAGCCGGAGGGTTAGTCCGGCTTTCAAATTTTTTTCAGGATTTAAGTACCCTGATGTTTTTTTGACGAGGTTCAGCTTTTTGATCTTTCTAAGGGTTAGGATTTTGCCTATTTGAATAAACTTCGCAACTCATAATTGCATTGTAAAGATGCAAAGGATTTTTGCTTAACTGAACTTTTTTCGACCAGAGGGTGAATTCTTTCGATAAATCGACTCTAATCTTCGATAAAGTTATTTCAGGGAATAGGCGACAACAGAGTTTTTCCAGAAAGTAGGAACATAAACGATCCTTTTTTTGGCGTTGTAACCGATATCCGCTGAATTGATCTTCTGCTCACGGGTATCCAGCATCAACTCTTTTTTAGAGGCCCCACTTACATACCAAATTGCCCCGGACCAGGCTGAAACAAGGAATTCATTTCCCTTTACATTTTCGATGCCATCAGTTCCGCCTTCCATCCCATCTACAATCAGCTTAAGTGTCTTGTCTTTCCCCACCTGGAATAATGCTCCCTGGTCGAGAACATAAAAATTGTCTTCATGCACAAATATGCCATTTGGGCCTTTTAGGTTTTCGAGGAAAGTACTCACTTTGCCATTTATTATCTGGTGTACTTTTTTTGTCCTGGAATCAGAAACGTAAACGGTTCCCTTTTTATCAATAGAAATGTCATTGAGTCCCTGTGCCCCTTCAACGGAAATTTGTTCCAGGATCTTTCCCTGTTTTATATCGATAACTGCTACAACATCAATATCGGCAACGTATAGCAGATCTTTGTACATCCCCATTCCTTTAGGTGCCTGAAGCCCTTTTACCCATTCTGCCATAATAATTTTGCCGTCTGGAGAAACCTTTCCGATAGAACCGGCACCGTCTTTTTCCCAGGGTTGTTTGCCATCAATATTGGAGACATATAGGATGTTTCTTCCGGCGTCATACAGAACCGATTCGGGCACACGGAGTAAGGTATCTGTTTCCCATAATTTAACCAATTGATGTGTTTGGCTAAATCCAATAGCGGAATAAACCAATGCGGCTGCAAGGGTTAACAAATACTTTTTCATACACTGAAAATTTGTGAAGGGTTGTATCAGCAATTTACAACAAATCAATCAAAGCGGTCTACTTTAAAACCTTCCATGTCGATACTTGTTTTTTTGTTACCAACGATCTCTTCCACCAGTTTACCTGTAGCAGCTGCCAGGGATAAACCCAGCATGGCATGACCACCTGCAATGGTAACATTAGCATATTTATTATGCCGGCCGATATAGGGCAGGCCGTCTGGGCTCAGGGGCCTGTAACCATGCCAGATCTTTTCAGGCGCTGGGAACTGAACCTGAAGATCAGGATAATAACTTTTGGCTGCTTTGAAAATGGCTTCGGCCCTTTTTATAAGTGTAGGGGAGTGAAGGCCGCTGATTTCCATAGTGCCTCCCATGCGGAGGTCTCTTCCCATAGGTGTCATGGCAACACGGTCATCAACCAAAATGGCCGGGTAACGAAGGTTTTTGGGCATGTTGTCAAAAGTCATGCTATAGCCTTTTCCTGCCTGCATAATGATTTTAATACCTAACTGTTCTGTTACAATGGGAAGCCATGATCCGGTTGCAAGCACAATTTCTTCTCCTGTGAATTTGCCTTTATCTGTTAACACAGCAGTCACTTTATTGCCTGTTTTTTCAAACCCGGTGATTGTGGTATTTAGTTGCAATGTTGCGCCCATCTTTATCAGCGATTCCTTTAGTGTTTGCATAAAATCGCCGGGATGCAGGTGGCAGTCTATTGGATATAAAACTCCGCCTCTTACATTTACCTCTACTTCCGGTTCCAATGCCTGTACTTCCTGTGCAGATAATATCTTCGTATCGATCTTCAATGCGGCCGCTTCTTTAGCCAGTTCTATTTCGTGCTTTTCCGTGGCGGGATTTTTATAAAGCATGAAGCAGCCAATCTCTTCCATCCGAAAATGATTGCCAAGTTCATTTTTTAACTCAGATTGTAATTCGCGGCTTAGGTGTAAGATAGCATTCAGGTATGGAACATTATGTTCCACAGTTTGTTTATTGGCTTGTTTCCAGAATGTGAGGCCCCAGCGAATAAGATCCAGGTTGAGCCTGGGTTTTATATAAAAAGGGGATGATGAACTGAGCATCCATTGTAAACCTTTGGCAATAATTCCCGGAGAAGCAAGTGGAACGAAATGGCTGGGGGAAACATAGCCGGCGTTTCCAAAGGAAGTACCTGAGCTAATATCACCTCTTTCAATTAGGGTTACTTCATGACCTGCTTTTTGAGCATAATAAGCGCAACATAATCCTATTACCCCGCCGCCTGCAATAATTACTTTTGACATGACTAAATCTGTTTTTTAATATTTTTTCCTTTGATCTTGTTTTAGTAACCCTTTAAATTTCCGCAAAGTTAATAAGGATTATTGTCGTAAGGTCTTTGCACTGAAAATTCTGCCGGCTGTTTTTCCCTTAGTTGCATCAATTTTTATTGATATATGCTTCTTTCCCCTGGTTAGATTTTCCGGGATGGGATAAAGGTTGTCGTAGAACATACCTGTTTTCCCACCTTTCCATTCAACAGTAGTTAGTAATTCACCATCAATGAGTATATCAAACATCCTGTCTTTGTCATCGCCAATATAGGTAAGTAATAAAGTATTCTTACTGCCTGGCTCTACCTCCATGTTGAATGAAAAATTATGTCCGGTCCGGGCTTCCCTGCCCATTCGTCCAATAGCATCGCTCACATATGATCTTTCCGTTGCAACAAGTCGATGATCTCTTTCTGGTTGCATCTCCCCGATACGGAAATCGTCGATGGTCCGTCTTTCTATTTCTTTGAGTCTTATTTTCTCTGCTTCATATGCTGATTGACGTTCTGCCCAGTCGTCAGGCGTAAAGTAATCCCAGTAGACGCTGTAATATTCCTTATAAAGAGTATAGAAGGGAACCAGGGTAACATCATTAGGCTTACCCACGCCAATCCATTTGAATGTAAGCGGGGCTGAATCGTCTTTGACCATCCATGCATTAAAATCCTTGTTATTTGTCATGATCACCGGAGTCCCAAATACCGGGTCAGGCATTTGAGGGCCTAGTTTACCGGCAAGGACAATCCGTCCATACAGAAATGCGATCCTGTTGGGATTGTCGGGCATACTTTCTGTATGCAATTTCATATCAAATGCCACTTCCAGTTTATCTCCGGATTTCCATGTACGGTCAATCGAAAGGAATCCATTTGCTTCCTCCCTGACAGTTATTTCTTTTTCGTTTAGCCATACACGTGGCATTGCTGCAGACCATCCCGGTCTCCTTATTTTTAACACAAAACTCGTTGGCGACGCTGCTGTTATTAAAAACCGGGTCCTGTTTTCTTCCGGAAAATTTGTTTTTTGGGTGATACTGACTTTTTTGTACTTCCAGTTTATGACGGATGGGATAAACAAATTTACATACAGGCTTCCATCATTACCTTCATAGTAAATGCCTTCGTTGTATTTGGCATGGTTCTCCATTCCGCTTCCAACACAACAGGTGAAGGTCTGAAACGAATCACTAAAGATCTTTTTAGTGCCCATCCTTAGTGGTACAAAATAGGTGGTCATTCCGTTTTCAGGGTTCTGTGAAGCCAGTATGTGGTTATATAATGCCCTTTCATAATAATCACCAAGTTTTGCGGAAGGCTCCCAGGTAAAGAGGTGCCTGGTGAGTTTAAGCATATTATAGGTATTGCAGGTCTCGCAGGTATTGTCACTTAACCTGTCGTTAAGTTTATCCTGATCGCCGCAGTACTCATAATTACTGTTTCCCCCAATTACATATGTGTGGTGTTTTGTCATTGATTCCCAGAAAAAGCGTGCAATGGTTTGATCCCTTTCAGAGCCGGTAAGTTCATATTGTGTTGAAGATCCGATCGCTTTTGGGACATTTGTATTTGAATGTTTTCCGGGTAACGGGTCGATCTTTTGTGCAAGTTTCCCCATCACAAATTCATCGTAGAACAAATAGGAACAATCCAGGTATTTTTTCTCTCCTGTAATAGCATAGATAATTGCCAGCACATCATTCATTCCCCCGTATTCACAGTTGAGCATTTTCAGCCGGGTTGAGTCTGGCAGATGATGAATTGTATTCCATGTCCAGTCTGCCATGCCCTTTGCAATATCAAGCGCCTGTTTATTATCTGTATATAAATAGGTATCTACCAGCCCCGCCATCAGTTTGTGGACTGTATACCATGGCGACCAGCCGCCATTAAGATCGAAACCCGAAGACTTGATCTGTCCACGGGATACCTGTGCGAAAATGCTGTCTTCGTTTGGTATTGCTCCTACATAACCTGTTTTTCTCGCGAGTTGGCATTTTGACAACTCACCAACGATATAGTCTGTTCTGATTTTAAAAGCCTTATTTCCTGTTGAAGAATACATGAGTGAAACTGCTGATAAATAATGACCCAGGGTATGGCCTGACAGGCCTTCACTTTCCCAACCGCCATATACAGAATCTTTAACCGGTAGCCCGGCATTTTTATAAAATCGGTATAAAAGCCTGTTAGGTACTAACTGCAGCAGATATGCGCTATCCATGGACCGGGCGTGAAGAAAAGGACTTTTTAGTAGTACAACATCAGATAGTGGAATTGAATAAGCTTTGATGGGGACTACGGGATTAACCTTAATTGATTTCCCTCCTCTTTGGGGGAAATATGATTGTGCTTTGATGCTATGAAATGAAAGTATCAGGCAAATGCACCAGCATAAGAAATGTTTGAAATTGCTAAAGAACAAATTTTTATTTTTTCGAAAATAAGCCTCAGCTGAATTATGATATTTGACTGTCATTTTTTATACTTGATTGAACCATGTTTTAATTTCTTTTTCAACTGCCTTTGATGTATAACAGTTATCAACAATCTTCAAAAAAAGAAAGATTATTTTTTATCTTTTACATTATGTGGGATTTTTCATTTCAGCTCAATAATGCCATCGTTTACTTAGTAATTTATTTTTACATCTTTGATCGAAGTAGGCAACCAAACCTGCATTTCTGTTTTACCACGATTTGCCCAGGTGTAATAAGGGATGGCAATAATTTTCTTTTTTTCTGTACTTACAGAAATTTTATCATTCCCGATAATAATTACAGGTAATGTTGCTGTAAGTGCAATAATTTTTTCACCGGAAACATCATAGGCTATTTCATCAAAGTTTGTTTCTGCCGGGATGATAATATTCCAGGCTGAGTTATTATTGTCTGTTCCTTCGACACAATAAACAATTGGTCCCCGCTGGAGCGCAATCCTGTTGTTATTCTGTTTGAGGTCATCGCGGGATGCAACTTTTTTTACAGGCATGGCGAATTCAAATTCCAGCACATCCCCTTTTTTCCACTCTCTTTGAAGGATGGCATATCCATTGCTAACTTCCGCGGGTATTGATTTTCCATTTAACAGAAATGCGGGCACTGATTGACTGACATTTACCCCGACCGATGTATATAAATTTCCAGGTACCATATTGCTGTTATACCAGCCTGGAATACGTATCAGCAATTTGAATTTGGTTTTTTTACCGGGGTCTACGGTGACCTTTACTTTGCCATTCCAGGGATAATTGGTCTCCTGCTTAATTACGATATCCGTGTTCGAAACTTTAATTGTTGTGTTACTGCCTACAAATAAATTGATAGCGATCCCTTCGTTATTTTTTGCGTAAATATAATCGCCGATGGAAGCTACAAGCCGGGCAATATTTGCAGGGCAACAGGCCGTTCCAAACCATTCACGTCTTGCATGCTGTCCCCTTGATGCGAGCGGGTTTCCGTAAAAGAACCTGTCGCCGCTGAGGCTAAGGCCATCCAGTGCACCGTTATATAAACTTCTTTCGAGGACATCAATATATTCACTGCTACCGGTAAGCGAATTCATGCGTTGGTTCCAGAATACCATTCCAACAGAAGCACAGGTTTCACAATATGCCTGCTCATTAGGCAGATCATAATCTGTAGTGAAACCCTCATTGTTACCAGCTGATCCAATACCACCGGTTATATACATATTTCTATATACTACATCTTCCCATACGTTCCGCATTGCTTTAAGGTATCCCAGATCCCCGGTTTGTGCGGCAACATCCGCAGCGCCTGTATACATATACATTGCCCTTACGGCGTGACCGGTTATTTCTTTTTGTTGTTTCACCGGTACCAGGTCCTGTGCATACCCTGTATCCTTCCATTCTGTCCAGGTATAACCCTTTGCGAGTCCTTTTCCTCTTTCTGATAAAAGCCAGTCGGCAAGTTTCAGATATTTATCATCTCCAGTTGTTTTATAGAGTTTAACCAGTGCAAGTTCAAGTTCCTGGTGGCCGGTTACCCAATCCCGCTTGCCCGGACCAAACAATGCATCAAAGTGGTCAGCCCATCGTATCGATACATCTAACAGTTTTCTTTTTCCGGTTGCATTATAATATGCCACCGCTGCTTCGATCAAATGTCCGTTATTGTAATCTTCGTGCATACTCATGTCTGAATACCGCTTATCTGGCTCATTTAGTGTATAGAAAGTATTCAGGTATCCGTCTGGTTGCTGAGCGGCTGCGATCTTATCAATCCATTCATCACATTTTTTTTCCATGGTTGGATTGGGATGCGTTTTGAGTGAATAGGCCATGGCTTCAAGTGCTTTGAAGACATCGCTGTCGTCATAAAAAATACCTTCATGTTTTTCTCCCTGATGCCGGGCAACTTTTTCGAAGTTTCGTATTCTGGCTGTTTTTACTTCTGTCTGGTAAATACAAGCGTCCAGGGTTTTTGTGGCTACATTATCGATCTTCGGCTTCCAGAACTGATCGGTAATATTTACCTCGGAGAACTTTACAGGTTCCATTTTTTGCATCGACTGCTGGCTTATGACTCCGTTTGAAATAAGCATCGCTGCAAAAAGAACTGCATACCTTTTTAGAATATCCATGAATGATTTCTTTTTAAATTTATTGGATAACCGCAACCCGGAAGGGCTTAACTTCAATAGTTTGCCAGACTTCTTCTTTGATATATGGTTCGTTTTTGTACCACTCCTGAAAGGCTTCCTCAGTTTCAAATTGGACTATCATTACAGATCCAATCATTTGTCCTTCTTCATCCAGGATCGCACCTCCGGTAATTAATTGATTTTTTTCTTGCAGAATTTTTGCCCCGGCAAGATGAAGTGGCCTGGTTTTTTTCCTCCTTTCAGATGCTTCCTTATCGGTGCCATCATTAGCTATGATTACATATTGTTTCATGGATCGATTTTTATTTGAGCTCAAGTACTATAACTGAACAGGGTGGAATTTTTAATTTAATGATATTGCCTGTTTGGCTGAACTGATTAAATGCTGATGGCTTAATTTTTTCTGGTTGTTCGAAAGTGTTGTGATCCTGCACTTTTGCTGATGTAAGCATTCTTCCTGATATTGATTTCTGAGATATAACGGAAATATCAATGGAAACGTCCTGGGTTTTTTTGACATCAATATTTACAAGGGATATATGGGTTGTTCCCTTTTTATCTTTTGAAGCTGATGCTGAAACTGCAGGGAGTTTTTCATTTCCTGAAATGAAATCACCTGATTTTATGGTTAATGGAAGAAGTAATGCATCCTGATGGATTTTGTACATTTCCATAACATGATATGTAGGTGTAAGAATTAGTTTTTCACCTTTTGTGAGCACAACAGCCTGCAATACGTTTATGGTTTGTGCAAGGTTTGCCATCCTTACCCTGTCGCAATGATTATTGAATATATTCAATGTAACTCCGGCTATCATGGCATCCCTCATGGTATTTTGCTGATATAAAAAAGCACCATTTGTGCCAGGTTCAACATCATACCATCCGCCCCATTCATCTACCACTAAGCCAACTTTTTTTGCCGGATCATATTTGTCCATTATGGCAGAGTGCCGGGTTACAAGTTCTTCCATTTGCAGAGCTCTTTTCATTGTGACAAAGTATTCTTCATCACTGAATCCTGTCGCAGAGCTTTTTTTATTCCAGTCGATTACAGAGTAATGATGTAATGCAACACCCTCAAGCATATCGTGCGGTATATCCCTCATGAGTACTTCTGTCCAGTTATAGTCGGAAGAATTTGCGCCGGATGCTATACGGTAAATTTTAGCATCGTTTGACCAGTTGGTCATGAAAGTGGCATACTGCCTGTAGATGTTGGCATAATATTCTGCTTTCATATTCCCTCCGCATCCCCATGCTTCATTTCCTATACCCCAGAATGTAACGTTCCATGGTTTTTCGCGGCCATTTTGCTGACGAAGAATTGGCATGGGGCTGCTGCCTTCTTTGTGGTTCACGTACTTTACCCAATCAGACAGCTCTTGAACCGTTCCGCTTCCAACGTTTCCTGATAGATAGGGTTCGGCTCCGAGTAATTCACACATATTTAAAAAGTCGTGTGTACCGAAGCTATTATTTTCTGTTACGCCGCCCCACCACACATTCAACATCGAAGGCCTTTTGTCTTTAGGTCCTATTCCATCCTTCCAGTGATATGTATCTGCGAAGCAACCGCCGGGCCATCTAAGATTTGGAATGGCGAGATTTTTTAGTGCTTCTATGATATCAAGGCGAACACCCTCTTTATTAGGTATGGTTGTATTGTTTTCTCCTACATAAAATCCATCGTAAATACATCGCCCCAGATGTTCTGCAAAATGTCCATAAATATGCCGGCTGATGGTTTCTTTTCCTTGTGTGGAGTTAACTGTTATGGACACCTGGGAGAATCCCTGGCCCAGGAAGAAAATTAAGTGGGTAGCCAATATTATTTTTTTCATTGTCTTCATTTTTTGACTAATCATGGAGTTTTTATTTGATGTATAATCATTCGACATGTTCATTTTATAAAACCTGGAAGCCGTGAGCATAAGGGTCGTCTTCGGGATCTATCGAGATGGTATTATACCCGTATATTTTCGCCCAACCTTCAATTGACGGTCTGATTGCCGGCTTTCCAGCGACATTTGTTTCTTCTTCAATCCTGCCGGTAAATTTGCTGCCGATGATGCTCTCATGAATAAAGGTATCTCCTTTTTTTAATTTCCCTTTAGCATACCATTGCGCCATCCTTGCGCTGGTTCCAGTGCCGCATGGCGATCTGTCGATTGCTTTATCGCCATAAAAAACCGCATTGCGTGCCGAAGAATTTTTATCTAATACTGCTCCGGTCCATAATATGTGCGAGCATCCTTTAATGGTAGGATTCTCCGGATGGACGAAAGAATACTGATCGTTGATTTTAGATCTTAATTCTCTTGCCCAACTGATAAGTTTATCAGCAGGATAATTTTCAAGGCCGGCGAAATTTTTCTGGACATCAACAATGGCATAAAAATTTCCTCCGTATGATACATCAATATTTAATTCTCCAAGTTCAGGGCAATCAACAGAAAGATTGGAAGATGCAAGAAAAGAAGCAACATTGGTTAGTTTGACAGTTTTGACTTTGTGATGTTCGCTTGTATAACTTATATTTACGAGTCCCGCAGGAGCTTCCATCCGGATATAGCCCTCTTTTTTAGGCTTGATTAATCCGGTTTCAATTGCGGTGGTTATCGTGCCTATAGTACCATGTCCGCACATAGGTAAGCATCCACTGGTCTCAATAAATAATACGGAGAAATCATTTTCCGGGTCATGCGGTGGGTACAGAATACTTCCACTCATCATATCATGTCCCCTGGGTTCAAACATCAATCCTTTTCGGATCCAGTCATATTCTTTAAGGAAATGTTGTCTTTTCTCACTCATATTATTCCCTTCAAGGGCCGGACCGCCTTTTGCAACTAATCTAACCGGGTTGCCACAGGTGTGGGCATCGATGCAGTGGAATATATGTCCCGAAAGATTATGTTGGGTTGGTGGATAATTGAAAAAGATGGGTTGTATTTTCATTTATTAATTTTATTTGATTCAATCCATATGTCAGATCTTGGGTTTCCGAAACCCCTATAAATTTCCGAAACCCCAGTAGGTTTCCAAAACCTCCCTAGGTTTCCAAACCCCCATAGGTTTCCAAAACCCCCATAGGTTTCCAAAACCCCCATAGGTTTCCAAAACCCCCGTAGGTTTCCAAAACCTCCCTAGGTTTCCAAAACCTCCCTAGGTTTCCAAAACCCCCATAGGTTTCCAAAACCTCCCCAGGTTTCCAAATCCTAAACTTCAAATACCTTTTTGGTTGTTCGCATTTTTAGAAAAGATTTTTCCGAATCTAAGTCTGGTAATCTTAAATCTATTGGTTGTTTATGGTACTTAATAAATTGGTCATAACCTCCAAATGATTTTAGGACATAATTTTGATTGCGTTTTGGCTGCAAATTCGATTTATATGTTGAATAAGAACTATAAGGCCAATCTTCGATTTTATCTACAAAACCATGATGAACGGGATTACTATGAATATAATGAATCAATTTACAGAATGAAATATCACTATCAACTTCCCTTGTTTTCATATTTGGCTTAAATAAACTGCCCATTCTATTATAAAAATTATTATAAGAAAGGGTATAACTACTACACAAATTCGAGAACTGTTTAGAAATTCTTTTCCCTGCCTCCTCCCCGGTTAACCCTTCGAAATCTTTATCTCTTGTGATTAATTCCCTTATTTCCGGGATCCCCACCGCAAGATGAAAATGATTCGGCATAAGGCAATGGGCAAAAATATCGATCGTTGGAGAGAGAAACCGATCCATTTTTTCCATAAAAAAATTGTAATTTCTTGGTTCCTGAAATAGGTTCTCCCAGCCATTTGCATGGTTGAAAACATGATAAATTTGTCCTGGTTCCATATTTTTTCTTTGCAACTTTCTAAAAAAGTCGTTCTCTGCAAAAGGGTTTTCATCGTTATAAGATGGGTTTTTTCTACGTATTTTCGTTTAAATTACTTATCGCTTTGGTGCCTTTAACAATTTTAAACTCTTTCGTATATATAATTACTTTTCAAATCTAACTTGCTCATATGGAAACCTATGGTAAAATTTTACTCGTCGCTATGCCTGTTTTTCTAATATTGGTCTTGCTGGAAAAATGGTACGGATGGTATAAAGGCATGGATACTGTAAGGAATATGGACATGATTTCCAGCCTCTCTTCCGGCATAACTAATGTAACAAAAGATGTACTTGGACTCAGCATCGCCATTATATCTTATGGCTGGATGGTGGATAAACTTGCTCTAACGCATATCAGTTCTGGATTCTGGACTTATTTCATAGCTTTTATGGTTCTGGATTTTTCCGGATACTGGGTGCATCGTATTGCGCACGAGTATAACCTGTTCTGGAACAACCATATTGTTCATCATAGCAGTGAAGAGTTTAATCTTGCATGCGCGCTCCGCCAAAGTATTTCTGTTTTTTTTCGCATATTCACTTTTTTTCTATTGCCCGCAGCAATCCTGGGTGTACCTCAGGAAGTAATAGCCATCGTTAGTCCTTTGCATTTGTTCGCACAGTTTTGGTATCATACCCGGCATATCGGCAAAATGGGTTTCCTCGAAAATATTATTGTTACTCCATCTCATCATCGGGTACATCACGCAATTAATCCAATTTATCTCGATAAAAACTATTCCCAGATATTCATTTTTTGGGATAAACTTTTCGGCACCTACCAGGAAGAATTGAAAGATGTACCACCAGTATATGGTATCACACGTCCTGTTCAAACCTGGAACCCTATTAAAATTAATTTTCAACACCTATGGTTACTATTTAAGGATGCCTGGAGAACTCAAAATCTCAAAGATAAATTCCGAATCTGGTTCATGCCTACAGGTTGGCGACCTGCTGATGTTGCGGAAAAATATCCTTTGCATAAAATAACCGATGTGTATCATTTCGATAAATATGATCCCAAAGCCAGCATGGAATTGCATACCTGGTGCTGGATACAATTAGTATTCATGCTGGCATTCATCAGCTATTTCTTTGGAAACATTGCAACCATAGGAAGCCCCGGGATATTCTATTATGGCGGATTCATTTTTCTTGGGATCTATGCTATAACAGACCTGATGGACAGAAACAGTTCTGCCCTTTTCTGGGAAACAGTCAAAAACCTTTTCGGAATTTATCTGGTTTACACACAGGGGGACTGGTTCGGATCTGATTCATTTATTCCGGGTATCAAAATGTTCATCCTGGCTTATTTTGTAATTTCTAATCTCGTTACAGCTTATTTTGTTAAGCGTCACTACAAAGAAGATCACCAACAATTACAGATTACATAATACTGTCAAAGAACTTAAGGCCTGATAGGAATAACATAAAAAAGGAATTACTCAGGACCTTCGGAAATAATTATAAAGCCTTTCCCTCTTATGCGAAGGGCTTTTATTTTGTCATTAATTTATCCGCAATATATTTATTGACCATCATCTCCATGATATTTAAAGTCACAGTTCCTTCAGATAACAGCAAATCATGAAACTCCCTTACATCAAATTGCTCTTTCAATTGTTCTTCTGATTTTTTCCGGAGTGCTTTTATTTTGAGCTCCCCTGTTTTATAAGCCAATGCCTGTCCGGGCCATGCCATATAACGATTGATTTCGGTATTCACTTCGTGAATGGATAAAGCGGTGTGTTCAGCAAGGTATTTCAATGCCTGGTCACGGTTCCAGTCTTTGGCATGTATACCAACGTCAATCACTAACCGACAAGCTCTCCACATATCATACGTTAACTGTCCAAACCGGCTGTAAGGGTCCTTATAAAAACCCATTTCATAACCAAGGTATTCGCAGTACAACCCCCAGCCTTCGCCAAAAGCATTCACATATAAATTTCGCCTGAAGTCAGGAAGGTTCTCCAGTTCCTGTGTTAGTGAAATCTGCAGGTGATGACCCGGAACTGCTTCATGCAGGGTGAGGGCTTCAAGCGTGTATAAAGTTCGGCTCTTCAGGTTATACGTATTCACCCAATAGTGACCTGCTCGTTTACTCCTGATAGGAGCACCTGAATATCTGCCAGAAGTATATATCGGTGCAAGATCTGCAGGAACAGGTTCAACACCATAAGGCTGCCGGGGTAATTTCCCAAAAAGTAACGGCAGCTTTCCATCGGCCTGCTTTGCAATATATGACGCCTCTTTCATTAGCTGATCTGCCGTTTCAGGTAAAAACCGGGGGTCTACACGCAATTGTTTTATGAATTCCTGCAAGCTACCGGTAAAGCCTACTTCTTTTAATACAGATTGCATTTCCTTTTCGATCCTGTCCACTTCTTTCAAGCCCACCTGGTAAACTTCTTCATACGTCATGTTGGTTGTGGTATAATGATGTACTCTTTCCTGGTAATAGGCTAATCCCTGTGGCATATGTAATACACCAGCTGTAGTTCGTGTTTTGGGAAGGTATTCCGTATCAAAAAAGATCTTTATGTTTTTGAACCCTTTTACGGCATTTTCCATTATGGCTTTTTCTCCTGATGAAACTATGCCGCCCCAGTCTGCATCACTCATGCCGGTTGGCTTTTTGCTAAAGGGTTTATAGAAAATACTCTTCTTAGGATCGGAAACAATATGTTGTTCATAGGTGCTCTCATATCCGGGGAATATGGCCCTCGGCTGGCAAATACCCAATGCAAGGCCCCTCCTCATCAGGTTCAGGTTTTCCTCGACATAACGGGGGATATCATTCAACTTGATAATATAGTTTTCAAATTCCTTTTTGGTACCTAAAATGGCAGATCCCATACCAGTCAATTCTGTATGAAAACCTGCATCAGATAATATAGGGTTGAGATACCATTTATATTCATAATCAGACAACTCGTCCTCCAGGCTATAGCGAAGTAAGATGAGGTTGATTTTATCAGCATAAGAAAGTTTTCCGGTATCTATTACCGACAGGTTTTTATCAGCTGATTTGTAAAAATTGTATCGTCTTAGAAAGTCTTCTTCTTTGTTAGATCCCAACGGATGGGCAAGACTGCTGTCTCTTTTTCTTTCTGTTTCCCTGAACGATTTAATTTCAGATAATACTTTTTTAATTTCTGCATTATCCGGTAGCGGGCCATCCTGTGCATTAATATTCGCTCTAAATCCAAGGGTAAGCAGAAAGAAAAAGATATACTTAATCATGCCGTAATTTCTTTATTCGTTAATTCATTATTGACTGTTCTCCAGATTAACAGGGGATTTGCATTTTTCAATTCATCCGGTAAGAGGCTGTCGGGCCAGTTTTGATAGGCAACCGGACGGGCAAACCGTTTTATAGCATCAGCGCCAACTGAAGAGAATCGGGAATCTGTGGTTGCAGGGTAGGGGCCTCCATGGTGCATGGCAAGGCAAACTTCCACGCCGGTTGGTACGCCATTCATGATCAAACGACCGCAAATATCCTGCACAGCGGCAACCAAAAATTTGTTATTTCGCATATCCGTTTCCGTTGCCATCAACGTTGCAGTGAGTTGACCTTCCAGATGAAGTGCCACTTCCAGCATTTCAGCTTCGTTCTTACACCTGATGACAAGGGAATAAGGCCCAAAGACTTCCTGGTGTAAAAGTGGATTGGTCAAGAATGTTTTTCCATGAACTGAAGCAATAGCAGGTATTGCCTTAAGATTGTCGGGAACAGCAGTCCCGCTTGCAACGAGGCTGGTACCTGGTTGAGCAAGGGCAAGTGCCTTTTTTTGCTGATATGCCTTTGCAATGCCTTTATGAAGCATTGTTGCAGGTGCAATCTGGCTAATAGCTAAACCCAAAGCAGTAACAAAACGGTCAAGGTCCTGGCCCTCTATGCCAATGATTAATCCCGGATTTGTACAAAACTGGCCGGCTCCGAGGGTGATTGAACCAGCATAGTTTTGTGCCATTTCATCAGCGGATTCTTTGAGCTTTTCGGGCAAAAGAAATACCGGGTTCACACTGCCCATTTCGGCAAAAACGGGAATGGGTTCTTTTCGCTGATTTGCCCAGTCGAACAATGCTTTGCCCGCTGTAAAGGATCCGGTAAATCCAACTGCTTTAATATGATGATTTGTTATAAGTGACTTTCCCAATTCAGGAGCTGAGCCAAAAATATGAATAAATAAATCTTCGGGTAGGCCACAGCGTGATATGGCATCCTTGATTGCTTTTGATACCCGGTCGGATGTTTCCGGGTGCGCAGGATGGGCTTTCACAATAACTGAACATCCCGCTGCAAATGCACTGGCTGTATCTCCACCGGCTGTTGAGTAAGCAAAAGGGAAATTGCTGGCGCCGTATACCACAACAGGCCCTAGTGGCACCAGCATTTTCCGTATATCTGGTTTTATAGGATTTCTTTGGAGGTCGGCAATATCTATACGAATATCCAACCAATTGCCTTTTTCACAGGCATCAGCATATGACGTCAGTTGAAAAATTGTCCTGGTCCTTTCATTTCTCAATCTTGCTTCAGGGAGATTGGTTTCTTTCATCGCGATATGAATCAGTTCATCTCCCGCTTTTTCCAATTCCTCCCCGATTGTCCGCATAAAACCTGCTCTTGCAGATAAAGGCAATTGGCGATATTGCTCAAATGCTTTTTGGGATTTACCGATTAATATTTCTATCTCCTGAACACTGGTGTCTGTAAACATATTTTTTTTGTTTATCCGTAAAATATCATAAACTGAGATAGTCAGGTAATGCAGGTCTTTTATTGATACCATTCCTGATAATCCCTAAAATTCTCTCCCTTTCTTCTCCCACAAGTGTAAGCCTCGGAGCACGAACATATTCAGATCCGATTCCTGCTTCAGTGGCAGCCAATTTAATGTATTGAACAAGTTTTGGATGAATGTCAAGTTCTAACAATGGCATAAACCATCTGTATATCTCGGTTGCTTCTTTGATCTTCCCTGCTTTTGCCAATCGGTAAATGGCAACTGTTTCGCGGGGAAATGCATCAACAAGTCCGGCAACCCAGCCATCTGCACCCAGGCAAAGTTCTTCCAGTGCAAGTGTGTCTACGCCGCAAAGAATTTTAATTCGATCGCCAAATTGATTTTTAAGTCTTGTTACATTCGTAACATCCCTCGTTGATTCTTTTACTGCTTGTATATTGGCACAGGATACCAACTCTGCAAACATATCCAGGGTTACTTCAATTTTATAATCCACCGGGTTGTTGTAGATCATAATGGGCAAATCTGTATGTTGGGCAATTGTCTTAAAATAGGTAACGGTTTCACGATGGTCACTTTTATAACGCATTGGAGGAAGCAGCATTAATCCGCTGGCGCCCCAATCTTTTGCATATGCAGCCTGTTGTAATGCTTCTTTGGTTGAACCTTCAGCAATATTGATGATAACAGGCAGTTTGCCATTCAGCTTTTCTACCGCGAACTTTACAAGTTTTTCTTTTTCAGAAGTTGTAAGAATACTTGCTTCGCCTAAACTGCCACCCAGGATAATTCCGTCAACGCCTGCATCAACCTGGGCTTTGAGGTTTTTCTCAAACATAGCCAGGTCAAGTTCGTCCTGATCTGTAAAAGGTGTCAATAGAGCGGGGAATACCCCTTGCCATGAAAATTGCATATAGATTGATTTTATGCAAACCTAAGGAACTGACAGTGTATGGCCTATGTGCCGATTGTCGTATATTGATACTATTTTAATCAAAATATAAAGAGGTTTTACTTTAAAGGTTAATTTAGTATTATGAGAGTCATTCCATTTAGCATTCCGAAAGATACGAGTGAGGCTTTTCGGGTGCAGGTAGATGAACTGCCAAGGTTATATGATTACCTGCATCAACACCCCGAAATACAACTTACCTGCATCATTGAAAGTGAAGGCACTTTACTGGCCGGTGATTATATTGGCCGGTTTGTACCAGGGGATGTTTTTGTCCTGGGAAGCAACCAGCCTCATGTTTTCAGAAATGATCCGGTTTATGGGAAAAAGGGTAAAAATGCCAAAACAATTTCACTCTTTTTCGATGCATCAACCTTTGGCGAAACTTTTTGGAACCTGCCCGAAATCCATTCCCTTAAGTATTTTATACGCAACAGTGCAGCTGGTTTCAGGCTGATGGGAAAACAAAAGGAACTTGTAGGGCACCTGCTTAACCAGATTATTGTTGAAAAAGGAATACAGCGACTGATTATATTCCTGAAGATACTTTCCTGTTTTGAAAAGAGAAAATCCCTTCAGGTCCTTTCCGGCAGTTCTATAAATAAGAACCTGAAATCATATGACGGCAAAAGGCTTAACCTTGTATTGGAATTTACCTTCCGGGAATTTCACCGTGCCATTGAGCTTTCTGAAATTGCAAGCCTGGCAAACCTGACTCCACAGGCTTTTTGTAAATATTTTAAAACAAGAACGCGCAAAACATATGTGCAATTTCTTAATGAAATACGGATTCAACATGCTGTAAGATTGTTGAACCAGGAAGCAGAATCGATCGCTTCCATTGCTTATCAGTCGGGCTTTGCCAATCTTTCGCACTTTAATCGTACTTTCAAAGCGCTTATAGGAATGGCTCCACGTAACTACCTTGAACAGTCTGGTTTCAATTTGAATGTAATTGGTATTTCTGAAGCGACAGGATAATTTGATCAAAAGCATCTAAAACGTGGCAGGCACAATTCATATCCCAGGCAATTTATGTACACAATAAATGTTAAGTTCTTCGCGGTTGTAAGTTCTTTTATCATTTCATGTTCAGTCTGCCAGGCTCAGCCAAATCAAAGAGCGATGCTTGATAGTATCGCAGGAAATTTGATGAGGGAGATTCGATCTGACCAGTCTGACCGGATTTACATGCATTATGATAAACCTTATTATCAGTCAGGTACCAGTATTTGGTTTCGGGTATACTTGCTAAATGATCTTTCCGGCCGGATATCCGGAAACCAAAGCAATATTTATGTGACCCTTACAAATGACAAAGACAGTTGCATCAGCCAGGCTATCCTGAATAGTGTTAATCGAGAATGGGATGGAGCCCTTGCTATTCCGGGTAAAACACCTGAAGGATTTTATACAATCCGGGCCTTTACCAGGCAAATGGCCAAAGTAGTTTCGAACAAAAGTTTCTCCGCACAAATCTACATCCTGAATAAAAAATCAGTTGCGAATAACTATTCCTTTCCCGAAACAATTGATGTTTCTGTAAAAAGTGATGCTTTATTACATTTTTATCCCGAAGGTGGCAGCCTGGTAAATGGTATCGATAACCTCGTGGCTTTTGAAGCTTTAGATGCAACCGGCCATCCGCAGGCGATACAAGGCCGATTAATTGACGATAACCAGAAGATCATTACAAGTATCTCTACTGATAAAAATGGAAAAGGAACAATGATATTTGTGCCAGTTAAGAATCGGACCTATACTGCAGTAATTAAAAGTATGTCTGGCAGCGATTTAAAATTTACACTTTCGCCAATCAATTATAAGGCCTGCCAACTTAATATTGTAAGCCAGACGGATAAAAAAATCAGACTTCGTGTCGTTTTAGGTGATTCATTATATGCCAAAAAACCTGTTTCATTTATTGTGGGTGTGGCCAAAGATAAATTATGCTTTGCAGGAATAGGTAACGGTATGTATGAAACAGATGTTTCTCTGGCCAATTTCCCTTCCGGGCCAGCTATTTTTTATCTATATGACGAGAATCAAATGAAGCAAAGTGAAAGAAGGGTTTTTATTGAAAAAAAGGATATTAATCTACTTATTCAGGCTGACAAAGAAAATTATTCTCCCAGAGAAAAAGTAAATATTACCCTGAAGCTTTCTGATCCGGAAGGAAAGCCTATACAGTCTCTCTTATCTGTTTCGGTTACGGATGACAGTTTAGTTGAATGGCCAATGTTGTCTGCTGGCAAAAAAAATATTTCTGGCAGGGATTCAGTTGATCTCCTAAAAAAATTACCTGAAGCAATTGACACAACAATGAATAATCCGGATCCGGGCGATACTGGTATCATACTGTCAGGGATAATAAAAGACAGTGAAGGGGCTCCCAGGGAAGGACAGGTGATTACTTTTGTTGAAGATGGCAACAACTTTATACTTTCCGATACAACTGATGCCAGCGGACTTTTTTCTTTTCCGCCGTTCAATTTTACTGATCAGACTCCATTTTTTACACAGGTTACAGATCTTAATAAAGTGAAACAGCATGTAGTTATTACAAACAGTTTACCTTTTTCACTTCCAACAGCTGAATATCCAGAAAATATTCGTTGGACCGCTTTTCCTCAGGGAATACATAAATTCAGACAAGTAGAAGCTGATTCTTTGATAACCGGAACTTTAAAAAATGCTTTGGAGATACTTGTGCATAAAGAAAAAAAATCCGTTAAAAAGGATAAATACAATGTTTCCGAAAGAAATGCAGCAACAGTTGTACTAACAGGGGAACAGCTGGACAAACTGGGACAGGGGAATACATATAATGCAATTCTTTTATTGCAGGGAGTGCAAATTAGAAAAGGAAAGCTGACAATCAGAGATGGCACCGAATCAACTAACTCTTCATCAGGTGAAATTGAACCGCTTTTGATTGAAGACGGCGTGCCCGTTGTTTCTTCAAGTGTTTCCCTTTATCTGAACTCCCTGCCTCCACAAAATATCGAGTACATCAAAATAATCAGAGGTATCGAAGCAATGCGATATGGAAATAGGGCATCAAATGGTGTGATTTTGGTAAAAACAGCCAACATCCTTCGGACACAAACTTCCGCTGTACAAGTAGGAATTCAATATATTTTTCCCGTTGGATATCAGAAAAAACAAACATTCTATATGCCTCCATATGAATCCAACAGTGTAAGAGAAGCCTCATTCAAAGACAACAGGGCAACGATTTACTGGAATGGTGAAATGTTAACCGATTCACAGGGGATGGCTACTTTTCAATTCAATACAGCAGATTCTCCATCAACATATTCAATCCGCATTCGGGGTGTAAGTTCAAAAGGTGATATCATTGATGAGACCGTGAAGATAAACCGTAATTAATTTTGACATACAAAACACTGGAGCCGAATTAGTTGGTGATTTTTTATTTGAATTCAATAATTCATTTTCTATCACATATCCTGTGTAGATTTTTGCTACAATTTAACCGTGAGATTTTTTTTCAGGTGTATCTTTATTGATAAAATCATAAACCAGTGTTACAACTTTAAAAGTTTGGATGTTGACGGAGCAGAATTTGATTAACCAATTGAAACAAGGCGATGAAACGGCTTTTCGCGAAATCGTGGAAACCAGGCAGGGAATGGTTTATAATACTGTTTTGGGACTTCTTCAGAATGCTGAAGATGCCGAGGATGTTACACAGGATGTTTTTATCAAAGTCTTTGAATCGGTTCACCAGTTTAAGGGCGAATCAGCCTTTTCAACCTGGCTTTACAGGATTGCCGTCACTACTGCTTTAGAATACCTGCGTAAGAAAAAACGGAAAAAACGATTTGCATTTGTAACAAGCCTTTTCGGTGATGATCAAAATCCATTGCACGACCCGCCAGATTTTGTGCATCCCGGGGTACAGTTAGACAATCGCGAAAATGCCCGGATGCTTATGGGAACACTCAAAAAAATACCTGAAAATCAACGCGTTGCATTTACATTGCACAAGATCGAGGGGCTAAGCTACCAGGAAGTGGCAGAAGTTATGCAAACCAGTGTTGCTGCCATTGAATCACTGATACACAGGGCAAAGCAAAACCTGAAAAAAATGCTCAAAAACTATTATTTGCAAGACAAGTAGCGCAATTTTTTTTAAATTAAGGCATCTATAATATAGGTTATGGCAAAGAAAGAATATACAGAACAAGAACTTGAAGCTATCCTGAATAGCTTTGATGGCATTGAAAAAGCCAATCCTGCTCCTTTTTTATACACCCGGCTTATGGCCAGGATGAAAGCGGAGGATGACAATGTCTGGTCGCGGATTTTTCAGTTCATAACCCGGCCTGTTTTTGCTGTTGGTATTGCGTTGGTTTTCTTATTGATCAATATCTATATTTTATTAAATCAATTTTCAGGGTCAGGAGAGCAAACTGAAGATTCAACCCAGATAGTTGCTCTAGAATACAACAGTCTTACGTCAACTATTTATGATAATAATGCTGAAACCCCATGAATACAATTACAAAAAATAAATGGTTTCTTTTCCTGCTTGGTTTTCTGTTCCTGGCCAACATAGCATTATTACTTTCATTTTTTGTTTTTGGCGAAAGAAGCGGATCATATAAAGATGCGCATAGTGGCCAGACAGGTTCCGGCTACCTGTCAAAAGAGTTATTACTGAGCAAAGAACAGGATTCAGCCTTTTCTAAAATGAAAGAAGAGCATTTTAAGACTATGAAACCTTTATGGGCTGAGATAAGACAAACTAAAGACAGTCTTTTCCGGCAAATGAATAATCCAAACCTGGATGATAGTGCTATATCTGCATTTACAGATCGGATTGCTGCAAAAAATAAAATTGCAGATGAATTGATGTTCCGTCATTTCAGGGAACTTAGAAAGCTTTGCACTCCGGAACAACAACAGAAATTTGATACTTTAATTCCACAAATGTTTAATCGGACCGGTAGTCGCGGGCATAGCATTAAGAAATAAAAAAAATATTGAAATAAAAAAAAGACCGGTTTATGCCGGTCTTTTTTGTTTCAACAGGTAAACTATCTTCCTGGCAAACTCATCAGTGGAATATTTACCATTGATGCCAGTTCCTTGGTTTCGCTCCCAATAAGCATCCTGTCGATCCAGGTATGAAAATGCGGAACAGTTACCAACAGGTCGATCTGATTTTCCTGAATATAATGATTGATTACAGAACTGATGGTTTCACCTTGAGCAACGGAGATCATATCGACCTCTTTCCCGAAATGTTTCTTTAGTGTGGACTTAATTTTTTCTTCAACAGGCAGGCTGATTTCTCCTTTGTCTTTAACATGAATGATCTCCAGTTTTGCACCCATTCTTTCTGCAAAATTTTGTAAGAAAATACACTGCTGGTCAGGTATCATCATACTCATGTCTGTTGTTAGCAGTATCCTTTGAAAGTCCCTTCCGATAAAGGATTCGGGTATGGATAGTACCGGTATGGGAGGATGGGTAAGCAGGTAACGGGATACACTTCCAAATAACCATCTCCTTAAACCGCCGGCACCTTTATGACCGATGATGATCAGATCAGAATGGTGCTTTCGGGCAAACTCGATAATTCCCTGGTAATGCCCTCCGGAAGTTGAGAATACTTCGGTTTCATAATGAAACTCGCCTTTATTGGTTTTTACAAAATCCCAGAGTTCATCATCAAAACTTTTTCTGTAGGCTTCATAATTTTTAAGGTATAATTCCGAATCATCGCCGGAGGTGATCGGAACGTCAAAAAGATGCAATATTTGAAGCCGGGCAAAAAAATGTTTGTTTAGTGAATATGCAAAACGTAACGCATGGGCAGATGCGTCGGAGAAATCTACGGGAATCAGGAATTGATGCATATGGTTTTTTGAAGTATATCTGATACTAATATACATTCAATTGCCAATCCGAATAGATGATTGTTATTAGGTTTATGTTTGACATTCATCAGGTAATACCGTAAAAGCTTTTTAACGGAGATTTTGGAGCCGTAAAGTGAATCATTGGTTTACGCTATCAGCCAAACAGGTCGCTGCTGAGATATCTGTCGCCACGGTCACAAGCTATGAAAACAATTATTCCTTCCGTGAGTTCTTTGCCCAGCCTGATTGCTGCAGAAGCAGCACCTCCACTACTCATGCCGGCAAATATGCCCTCTTCCTTAGCCAGTCTGCGGGTCATGGCTACAGCTTCGGATTGAGAAATATCCATGATTCTGTCTACCCGTTCCGGAGAATAAATTTGGGGAACATATTCCGGTGTCCATCTTCTGATTCCTGGAATAGAAGATTCTTCTGTTGGCTGGCAGCCTACAATTTGGATAGCCGGATTTTTTTCTTTCAGGAATCTGGAAACACCCATGATGGTACCCGTTGTGCCCATTGAACTCACAAAATGGGTAACCTTACCCTCCGTATCACGCCATATTTCCGGACCAGTTGTTTTATAATGGGCCATATAGTTATCCGGGTTGGAGAACTGGTTTAGTAAGAAATATTTACCACCGGCAGCTTTTTCTTCTGCATAGTCCCTGCATTGTTCAATGTTTTCCAGCAAGGTAACTTTGGCGCCATATGCTTCCATGGTTAACACCCTTTCCCGGGTGGAATTAGCCGGTAGGGCCAGTTCAATATCAACATTAAAAAGATTGGCAACAA
>JAHEEX010000160.1:0-5376 GCA_024640465.1 Sphingobacteriales bacterium
TGGTGATGCGCTCCACATAGTGCGGATGTGTATGGCCAATACTTATAACTGCATGTCCGCCATACAAGTCGAGGTATTGCACTCCCTTATCGTCCCATACATAGGAACCTTTTGCTTTTACAATGGTAATATCATTAACGGGGTATACATCAAATAATTTCATGTCGCTATTTTAACCGCGTTGGCGCGTAGTTTAAAAGAAATTGGCTTTCAGCCCTAAACCGGCTTTCTCATCGATTCCAAACATCAGGTTCATATTTTGTACTGCCTGGCCCGATGCGCCTTTTAATAAATTATCAATGGCAGAATGCACCACAAGTTTGTCAGCCACTTTTTCCAGCTGGATAAAACATTTATTGGTGTTTACCACTTGTTTCAGAAAAATGGCTTCACGGCTGATGAATGTGAAAGGATGGTCACGATAATAATCTTCAAAAAGTTTGATCAGCTCTTCTCCATTCAAATCACAACTGAGTTGTGAACTGATGAAAATTCCACGGGTGAAATCACCCCGCCATGGCACGAAATTCAGGTCTACTTCCTGGTGGGGGCTCAGTTGCTTTAAAGAGACTCCAATTTCATGCAAATGTTGATGTGTGAGGGTTTTATAAGCTTGTATATTATTGGCCCGCCAGCTGAAGTGAGATGAGCTTGTCAGACTTTGACCTGCACCCGTTGAGCCTGTAATTCCGGTTGTATGCACTTCTTCCAGTAACCCTGCCTTTGCTAAGGGCAAAAGTCCGAGTTGGATTGCTGTTGCAAAACATCCGGGATTGGCTATATGGCGTGCATGCCTGATTTTATCCCGGTTGAGTTCCGGCAGGCCGTAAATAAATTTATGATGAGCGATACTCGCGGTATGGGGTAAACGAAAATCTTGTGACAGGTCAATGATCCTTATTGTATCGGGGATATTATTGGCCTCCAGGAATTTCCTGGCTTCGCCATGTCCAACACAAAGGAAGAGTACATCAATATCGTTGCTCAGGTCACCGGTGAAAATCAGATTCGTTTCTCCCAGAAGGTCCTGGTGTACATTGTATACAGGATTGCCTGCGTTGCTTTTGCTGTGGATGAAGCTGATCTCTGTGTGGGGATGATTGACGAGTAAGCGGATAAGTTCCCCGCCAGTGTACCCTGCGCCGCCAACGATGCCTGCTTTAATTTTTATCATACAAATACAATTAACCGCTATGTAACAAGGACCGCTAAGAATTTTCGTTAACTGCTTTCCAGATTCCGGTTTGGTTTCCGAAGATGCGACTGAAACCACGAACATCCTGCCCGGTGAATCCTGTATTCATTTCACCATATTTACCAAACTTACTGCTCATGAGGTCGAATGCAGACTCAATACCAATTACCTGGAAACGATAAGGCATTAACTGGATGAATACCTTACCGGTAACATTTTGCTGAGAATGTTCCAGGAAAGATTCAATATCACGCATCACCGGGTCGAGGATCTGTCCTTCATGAAGCCAGTTTCCATAAAACTGGGAGAGGGTATCTTTCCACTGCAGCTGCCATTTGGTTAATACGTGTTTTTCCAGCGCATGGTGGGCTTTAAGGATCACCATGGGAGCAGCAGCTTCAAAGCCTACCCTGCCTTTAATGCCAATTATCGTATCGCCAACATGTATATCCCTTCCTATGCCATAAGGCCCGGCAAGTTGCTGTAAGTATTGAATGGCTTCTGAAGGGTGTCCGAATTTTTTTTCGTTTACACCTGTCAGCTCGCCCTTATTAAATTCCAGGACTATTTCTTCTTCACCGTTTTTTGTCACTTGTGTTGGCCAGGCAGATTCCGGTAACAAACCTTTGGAGGATAATGTTTCCCTGCCACCGACGCTGGTGCCCCAGAGGCCTTTGTTGATAGAATAGAGGGCTTTGTCAAAATTCATCTCAACGCCTTTTGCTTTCAGGTAGGCGATCTCTTCCTCACGGCTTAATTTCAGGTCGCGTATGGGTGTGATGATCTCCACACCCGGGATCATAATATGGAAGATCATATCAAAACGAACCTGGTCGTTACCCGCACCTGTACTGCCGTGCGCCACGGCATCAGCACCAAGTTTCTGTGCATGCTCTGCAATATGGAGTGCCTGGCTCAGTCGTTCTGCGCTTACACTTAATGGATAGGTATTATTCTTCAGGACATTACCGTATACCAGGTATCGTATGATTCTGTCGTAGTACGTTTTAACTGCATCAACCGTAGTGTGCGACTTTACGCCAAGGGTGTAAGCATGTTTTTCAATTTCTGCGAGTTCCGTGGCATTAAAACCGCCTGTATTTACTATGATGCTATGTACTTCATAGCCCATGTCTTCCCCGAGATATTTTACACAATATGAAGTGTCCAGTCCGCCGCTAAATCCCAGTACAACCTTTTTTGCCATGCTGTTAATTTTTTAAACTAGAAATGAAAAAAATGATATAAGAATGATTTCACCGGACCGCCGCCAGATTCTTTTTTAAGAAATGGCTGGAGGAATTTCCATTGTTTAAAGCTTGATAATCGCTCAAGAACTTTGGATTTCTTTTCAAAGAATTCTTTAGTTTCTTCAGGTTCATAATGATCTGCAGGATCAAAAAGCATGGCGGTGCACATACAGTTTTTCCTGTTTTTGCTCATCAGGATCTCGTAATTCACACAACTTTTACATCCGGCCCAAAAGGCTTCGTCCTGGGAAAGTTCGGAATATGTTACCGGTTCGTAACCAAGTTCAGAGTTGATTTTCATCACTGCTAAGCCGGTAGTAAGTCCAAATATTTTTGAATTAGGATATTTCTGCCGGCTGAGTTCAAATATTTTTTTCTTGATCATTCGGGCCAATCCGCCTTTACGGAACTTAGAAGATACGATCAGGCCCGAATTTGCCACATATTCTCCATGGCTCCAGGTTTCAATATAGCAGAAGCCTGCCCATTCGCCCTGTTCACTCAGCGCAATGACGGCTTTGCCCTCTTTCATTTTTTCCTGGATATATTCAGGGCTTCGTTTAGCGATTCCCGTACCTCGGGCTTTGGCCGATTCGGCCATTTCTTCAACAATGGTTTCCGCAAAATGAAAATGGGTTTCATCTGCGATTAATATCTGAAATTTCTGCTGCTGGTCCATTTTTTAAAAAATTGAAGGGAAATACAATTCTGGCTGGTCGCCAGGTTCATTTTTTATCCCCTGGGGGATGCATAGTTCCACTGCCTGAGAGGATCCTATATAAGGAGTAGTATCAACGTCGTACCCAAAAGGGGGTGGTACGGGTAGAAAAAACTGTTCTCGGGAGAACAGGAAAAACCCAACGCATGGAAACGCCGGCTGGCGCTTCTTTTGCGGATAATATGGTCAGGTTTTTTGACATGTTTATAAGATCGTTTCTTGATCAAAAGGTTTAACAGATGCAAAAAAAGTCATTTTTTTAATAATATGAGCAAAAACTTTGCCTGAAGACCGTTAAATTTTTGGTGAGGGCAACTTTTTTATACAGCCGGTAACAGATACGGATGAAAAATGGCTACTCGTGAAGATGATTCCCTTATTTTGCCCACAAATTCCCGTTATGAGACATATACTCCTTATCATAGCTGTTTCCCTCAGTCTGAGTTCTTTTGCGCAGAAGGTTAATAAACACATTAAAGAAAAGAATGTACGTGCTGTGCTGTCTACACTGGCGGCAGATGACATGCAGGGACGGAAACCAATGACCCCGGGTATTGATAAGGCCGCTGCCTTTATTGCCGGCGAGTTTGCCAAAGCCGGCCTGGAGCCACTTGATAAGGCCAGCGGGTCTTTTCTCCAGAAGTTTACAATGTATAAAAGTGAAGTAAAAGATCAGGCGGTATCGATCAACGGAACCACACTGGAGGCCGGGTCTTGCCTTGTTTTCCCCGGATCAGAAGAGTTGAAATGGGATAATAGTGGTGCGGAACTGGTATATATCAAAGCGGGAGAAAACGCGGGCCAGAGCATTTTTGGCCAGGTTCAAAGCGGAAAGAATGTACTGGTGGTAGCAGATACCAGTCATCAGAAAACATTGGCCCGGTTCCGGAATTTCCGCATGCAGCGTATGGCAGGAAGCGGTTCGGTGGTTGTTGTTTTGTATCCGGGAATGGTGGATCAATATAATGTCCGGGTTTCAGCTAAACTGACCGGCTCCGAATTTGCCAATGTGGTAGGTATTATCCGGGGAAAAAGTAAACCGGATGAGCGGGTGGTTTTTTCCGCGCATTACGATCACTTGGGAATTGGCAAACCCAAAGACCAGGACTCTATTTTCAATGGCGCCAATGATGACGCTTCAGGTACAACAGGCGTGATTGCACTGGCGAAATATTTTCGTAAAATGAAACAGCCTGAAAGGACGATTGTTTTTGCCACATTTACGGCTGAAGAATCTGGTGGTTATGGAGCCCAATATTTTTCCCGCCAAATGGATCCTGCCACAGTTATGGCAATGTTCAATATTGAAATGATTGGTACAGACAGCAAATGGGGAAAGAACAGCGCATACATTACGGGATATGAGAAATCAGATTTCGGGAAGATCTTACAGGAAAGCCTCAAAGGATCTGCATTCGAATTTCATCCGGATCCATATCCGTCAGAAAATCTTTTTTACAGATCAGATAATGCCACTCTCGCACGGTTAGGGGTACCCGCACATACTATCTCCACATCAAAAATGGACAGCGAAAAATTTTATCATACAGTGGATGATGAAATCGAAACACTGGATACCAGGAATATGACGGAGATTATTAAGGCGATTGCAGTATCGAGTAAGAGCATTGTTGATGGAAGCAAGACGCCAACGAGGGTAGTGGAAAAGTAGCCAGTAGCCAGTCACCAGTCGGCAGTCAACAGCCGAATGCAAGAGTAGTTAGTCTGGAGGAGTTAGTCTGGAGTCAATATACAACAGTAGCCAGTAGCCAAAACAGCCAATTTAATCATCACGATAAAATTGGCTTTTATTTTTTTAGCTTTACGGAACTGACTTTGGTTGTTGACTAACGACTTCTGCATTCGGCTGTTGACTAATGACTCACGACTAAAGACTCAAGACTAGTGCAGTTGGCTGTTGACTAACGACTCCCGACTAACGACTCCCGACTAACGACTCCCGACTAACGACTCCCGACTAACGACTCCCGACTAACGACTCAAGACTCCTGCTCCGTGTACAGCGGCACTCATTTCTTTAATCAATGAGATATCTTTTTCAATAGCATTACCCACAACAATCAAATCGGCGCCTGCCTTGCAGTTGATGTAAGCTTTTTCCGGATCAGTGATACCTCCGCCAACAAAAATGGGTATGCGTACCTGTTGGGCTACTGCCGCAATCATACTTTCATGCACCGGCCTTTTTGCAC
>JAHEEX010000160.1:5476-8489 GCA_024640465.1 Sphingobacteriales bacterium
CCTGCCTTGCAGTTGATGTAAGCTTTTTCCGGATCAGTGATACCTCCGCCAACAAAAATGGGTATGCGTACCTGTTGGGCTACTGCCGCAATCATACTTTCATGCACCGGCCTTTTTGCACCGCTTCCGGAATCCATATAGATCAGTTTCATGCCCAGCATTTCGCCGGCCATGGCAGTACAAACTGCGATCTCGTTTTTATCTGCAGGTATAGGGTTCGCATTGCTGATATATGAAACAGTAGTGGGTGCTCCACCATCTATAACCATATAGCCAGTAGACATGATCTCCAGTCCGCTTTGTTTAACAACCGGTGCAGAAATCACGTGCTGGCCTATCAGCAGTTCTGCATTGCGACCAGAAATAAGTGACAGATAAAGCAATGCATCAGCAAAAGGGGATAACTGAGAAGGGCTTCCGGGAAAAAGAATAACCGGGATATCACATTCCTGTTTGAATTGCCTGACTACTTCGTCCAGGTGGTTGGTAACTACCAAACTTCCGCCAACCAGCAGATAGTCGACAGATGCATCAATTGCTTTGGCTGCAATGTCTGCAATTTTCTGTTTGTTCACCTTGTCTGGATCCACCAGTATGGCAAAGGATTTTAGTCCGTTGGCCTTTTTCTCCGTAAGGGAATGATAGATCCTGTTAAGCATTCTGGTGTAATTACAATTCATGCAAAAATGCAAAAAGTTTTTTGAATTGTACGTCGTAAATAAACGAAGGGCATTTAACAGTCTAATATCGATAATTAATCCAATTTCAGTCTATTTTAACCTAAAATCAGGTAACTTTCTTAGGCTAAAATTTGACTATTGTTTTTTAACCGCAATTCCAAAATTTTTTTTTCGAAACATGTGTAAAAAAATAAAAAACGGCTACTATGGCGCATTCATCCTGTTTTCCACATGGTGTTGATATTTATGGGTTTGCTGGAACAATAATGAAAAATATTTTCGTTGTCCGTCATTCGGATTTTAACAATAACATAATATATTAAAAAACCATATAAACAGCGCCTTTATCATGCCCACCAAGAATAAAATCCAAGCCCAGGATGGCCTCCAGTTCAAGCGTCATTTTACCTCCCCTGAAGTTAATGTGGTTGATATGTTTGAATACGATTATCGTACCTCGGTTATTCGTAACCCGAGTGGAGAGATCGTGTTTGAGATGAATAATGTGGAAGTTCCAAAACAATGGAGCCAGATTGCAACAGATATCATAGCGCAAAAATATTTCCGTAAGGCAGGTGTTCCACAGCCAGATGGATCACTTGGCAGAGAAACATCTGCAAAGCAGGTTGCTCACCGTATGGCCAACTGCTGGAAGGTTTGGGGCGAGCGGTATGGCTATTTTGCAAGTCCTGAAGATGCCCAGGTATTTTATGACGAACTGGTTTATAGCATCCTGAACCAGGCTTGTGTGCCCAACTCTCCCCAGTGGTTCAATACAGGTTTATATGAAAGCTATGGTATCAAAGGCAAGCCACAGGGACACTATTATGTTGATCAGAATGATGGCCAACTGAAAAAATCCACTTCTGCATACGAGCGCCCGCAGCCACATGCCTGCTTTATCCTGAGTGTGGAAGACGACCTGGTGAACGAAGGTGGCATCATGGATCTTTGGGTACGTGAGGCCCGGATTTTTAAATATGGTTCAGGCGTTGGAACTAATTTCTCCAATATGCGTGGAGAGGGTGAAAAACTTAGTGGTGGAGGAACATCCTCAGGTCTGATGAGTTTCCTTAAAATTGGTGACCGTGCTGCAGGAGCCATAAAAAGTGGCGGTACAACACGTCGTGCTGCCAAAATGGTTTGTCTTGATCTCGACCATCCCGAAATTGAACAGTTTATCGACTGGAAAGTAGAAGAAGAAAAGAAAGTTGCCGCTCTCATCGCAGCCGGTTATGCAAGCGATTATGAAGGCGAAGCATACAGAACAGTTAGTGGTCAGAACTCCAATAATTCTGTTCGTATTCCGAATGCATTTTTTGAAAAATTGGAAAAAGGCGAAGACTGGGAGCTGACTGCACGCATGGACGGCCGTGTTATGAAGAAAGTACCGGCAAAAGCTCTTTGGGATAAGATTGCTTATGCAGCGTGGCGTTGTGCAGACCCGGGTACCCAATACGATACTACCATTAATGAGTGGCATACTTGTCCTCAGGGTGGCCGTATCCGGGCCTCCAACCCTTGTAGCGAGTATATGTTCCTGGACAATACCGCCTGTAACCTGGCCTCTGTAAACCTCCGTAAATTCTTCAGTGAAGACGACAATATTTTTGACGTTCGTGGTTTTGAATACACCGTTCGTCTTTGGACTACCGTATTGGAGATATCAGTTTTAATGGCCCAGTTCCCCAGTAAAGAAGTTGCGCAGCTCAGCTATGATTACCGTACACTTGGTCTTGGCTATGCAAACCTGGGAAGCATGCTGATGGTTAGTGGAATTCCTTACGATAGTGAAGAAGCCCGGGGTATCGCCGGTGCCATTTCAGCTATTATGACAGGCGTTTCTTATAAAACATCTGCTGAAATAGCCAGTGTACATGGTCCATTTGTAAGGTATGAAGAGAATAAAGATGATATGCTGCGTGTAATGCGCAACCACCGTGCCGCTGCTTATGATGCAGAAGATGCATATGTTGGTTTAAGTATCAAGCCATTGGGCATCAAAGCCAAGTATTGCCCGGATTACCTGCTTAGCGCAGCCTGCAAAGCCTGGGATGATGCCGTTGAAATGGGTGAGAAATACGGTTATCGCAACGCACAAACAACGGTGATTGCACCAACAGGTACAATTGGCCTTGTAATGGATTGCGATACCACTGGTGTTGAACCTGATTTCGCCCTGGTAAAATTCAAGAAGCTCTCCGGCGGTGGTTATTTCAAGATCATCAACCAATCTGTACCCCAGGCTTTAAAAAACCTCAAGTATAATGAAAAGGAAACCGAAGCGATCATCAAATACGCTGTAGGTTCTGCTTCATTCTCAGGTGCACCTT
>JAHEEX010000161.1 GCA_024640465.1 Sphingobacteriales bacterium
ACTGCTGCTATATTTTTTTTGCATAAAATAATCCTGCAACTTTGTAAACAAACGCTTTATGACAATTCCCGTATACCAGGTTGATGCATTTACCCAAAAAATTTATTCAGGGAACCCTGCTGCCATCTGTCCATTACCCCAATGGATAACCGAAGACCAGATGCAACAGATCGCGTTTGAAAATAACCTTGCAGAAACGGCATTCATTGTACCGGAAGGAAATGATTACCATATTCGATGGTTCACGCCAACAATTGAAGTAGCCCTTTGCGGTCACGCTACATTAGCCGCTGCGTTTGTCTTTTATCGGCACCTGGGATATGACAGGGAACAGATTCGTTTTAATTCGAAAAGTGGCTGGCTTACTGTTAAGCCTGACAATAAAAATGGCTTCACCTTAGATTTCCCTGCAGACCCACCCGTAATTGTTAGTGATGTTCCGGAAAACTTATTTGAAGGCCTCGGTATCGAAAAAAGGACTGTGTATAAGGGAAAGTTCGACTATATGGTTGAACTGGATAACCAGGAAATGGTGGTCAACCTGAAACCTGATTTTAAAAAATTGGCCATTATACCATCAAGGGGAATTTTAGTTACTGCAAAAAGTAATGATGTAGATTTTGTGTCACGCTGTTTTTTCCCTCAATCAGGTATAGACGAAGATCCTGTTACCGGGTCAGCACATTGTATGTTGACCCCTTACTGGGCATCAAAAACAGGAAAAACAAGTTTCAATGCTATTCAATTGTCGCAACGAAAAGGTTGGCTTGACTGTGAACTTAAAAATGACAGGGTGCTCATGAGTGGTCATGCCGTGCTTTTCCTTAAAGGAGAAATCTATCTATCATGATCAATGCAAACGGGCTTACAATATATACTGATGGATCATCCAGGGGCAATCCCGGCAAAGGAGGCTATGGGGCCATACTTATGTGGAAGGGCGTTGGTAAGGAACTATCCAAAGGATACAGGCTTACTACCAATAACCGGATGGAACTTCTTTCTGTAATTGCAGCATTGGAATCACTCAACCGTACCGGCCTTAATATAGTTGTGTATTCAGACAGCCAGTATGTAGTAAAAGCCGTCAACGAAGGCTGGTTGAATAACTGGATGCGCACTAATTTCAAAGGAGGCAAAAAGAACCCCGACTTGTGGCGAAGGTATCACGCATTGGCACAAAAACATCACATTAAATTCGTTTGGGTAAAGGGCCACGATTCAAACCCATATAACAATCGCTGCGACGAATTAGCCACTGCTGCTGCAGATGGGAATGATCTTGAAGTGGATGAAGGATATGAAGAATCGGTTGACAGTTGACGGTTGACAGTTGACGGTTGACAGGTAACGGCAAATACAATAAAAATCAGAAAAAAAACAGCATTCTTCTGTGTTTTAAACAGGGAAATAATTTAGCATGAATTTATTTTACATGCTATATGAGCAAATTCAAAGAATTATTAGTCTTTCAAATTGCATTTGAACAGGCAACAGAAATATTTAAAATATCCCAGAAATTTCCAAGGGAAGAAATCTATAGCCTTACTGACCAAATCAGAAGATCCTCGAGGTCTGTTTGTGCAAACATTGCAGAATCGTATCGGAAGAGAAAATATCCACTTCACTTTATTTCTAAACTTACCGATGCAGATGCAGAGAACAGCGAAACGGAGGTCTGGCTCGACTTTGCAAGAGCTCACAGCTATATTGATGAAAAAACATTGATAGAGTGTAGAAATAGAAATGATAATATTGGAAGGCTTTTAGGCAGTATGATCAACCATCCTGAAAAATACATATTTTAGTAGGCTAAACCTCTTGTCAACCGTCAACCGTCAACCGTCAACCGTCAACCGTCAACCGTCAACCGTCAACCGTTCTTATGCGGTTCGAATTGGAGATTTAACTAAATATTTTTTAGTTAGATATAAACCTCCAAATAACAAAGTGCTAAAGAAAAAAGTACCGTACAAACTTGTTTGAAAGAATGGTAATCCATCTGCATAACACTGGATCAGTCCCCCAAAAGTCTTAGGCCTGCCCAAACCGCCGCCGCCAATCCAAACCATAAAATTAGACGCCAGGAAATACAACACCGGGCCAGCAACAGCACCTGCAAATATCTGGGCAATATTGGTTTCTTTAATGGCAAAACCAATGATTGTAAGCAATGCAAACAGGATATAATTTTCAATCATTCCACTATAGAACCCTGCTATAGGAGTGAGTCCGTTCAGATAGAGTATTTGATATATCACATCAGATAAGAAAAGGGATAAAACCGGCAATAAAAAAGCCAGCTTGCGGTCCTTGATTACAGAGCCGCCAAAGATGGCCATAGCAATATGCGGTGCAAAGCCCCATATCCTGCCAGGCATTGCCCGGTAAAGTGCTGCCATGATGATCAATAAACCGAATGATATCAATATATTCTTATCTAATTTCATAAATGGTCTGTTTGAGGGGCAAAAATAAGTAATTATCCTTCGCCTTCAAGAAATAAGCCGTCCAGTTTTCCTCATACTGTGGACAGTTTAAGGTACAATGGCCCTGAAAAGCTGGGCATCCTCCTGTGCATGCAGGGTAAAATATTCATCAGGGATGACAAAAACCGCCTGTCCCTGTTGAGTTTGAACCGACCTAAACCCGGTCCAGTCAGCTTTCCCCTTCATCATGATCCAGATTTCAGGCCCTTTGGAATGATCCGAAAAAGATTCCCCGGCTTTAAGCGTCAGGGCATGCAATTGGAAATCCGGAGTAGGGCAATTATAATTGATGAGCTTCCCCAGTATATCACCCCGCATGATCTCGGGCTGAATAAAATCAAACTGGGTATGTTTCATCAATTCCGGAATATCCATATGCTTGGGGGTAAGTCCTGCCCGTAGAACGTTGTCGGAATTGGACATCAATTCAATATTCTGGCCTTCCAGGTAAGCATGTGGCACACCCGCTCCCTGGTAGATGGCTTCCCCTTGTTTCAAATGAAGAATATTGAAGAAATAAATGGAAAAGATCCCCCTGTCGAGGTTTTCAAATGCAGGTTTCGATTCAGTTATGACCCTTGCCGCCCAGAAATCCGGAGAGCTTTTACTCAATTGATCATCCTCATATAACGGAACGATTTTTTCAGCAAGTGGACGCAGCATTTCATCCACACCAGCCTGTGGCAATTCCATTACATATTTATATAAACCCTGGAGACCTTTCGACTCAAGCAACGGCAGTAAAGGCCCCAAAACTTCATGGTTTTCCAAAATCCCTGCAAGCCGGGGATTAAATCCATGAAGCAACCAGAAATCGCTTAAAGCAAGCATAACCTCCGGCTTGTGATTGGCATCCTTATAATTCCTGTTTGGTGCATCCAGGGGGATACCTGCTTCATTTTCGCGTTCAAAACCTTTCTTTGCTTCTTCCTTGTTTGGATGAACCTGTATGGAAAGCATCCCTTTTACATCAAGCACTTTAAGCAGAAAAGGCAATTCCCCAAACTGGTCAACTACTTTCTTACCCAGGTATCGCCGTGGTTCGGACCTGATCAGATCTGCAAGCCCGGTGGATGCAGTTTCGCTTAACCATACACGTGACTGCCCACCGGGATGGGTGCCAAGCCAGTATTCTGCAAAGGGCTTTGATTCGGGATTATGTGTGGATAATAATTTAGGTATATAGTGGGTACCACCCCAGGCATAATGCTTTACACTGCCAGACAATACATACATATAAAATGAATTAAGACTTGCTTTAATTATTAAACTGAATAAAGATAAGCCTACAAAAAATTATCTTTGAATATTGTTAATAGAAAAGATGGCTTCCAATCAGGAAAAAGGGAAAAAAGGCGAAGAACTGGCATCAGTATGGTTGATCAATAAGGGGTATGTACTGCTCCACAGGAACTGGCGTTATGCACGCTTTGAAATAGATATCATAGCAACAAAAGATGGTGTATTGCATTTTATAGAAGTTAAAACCAGGACAAGCGACAGGTTTGGAAACCCGGAAGACCAGGTTGACAAAAAGAAACTCCGGCACATGATCGATGCCGGAGAGGAATTTATATATCAAAATAAGGGCTGGAAGAAAATTCGGTTTGATATCCTGGCGATAAAATTATATAAGGATCTTGATCCGGATTTTTTTTGGATAGAAGACGTTTATCTTTAAGAGATATATCCTAAATCTTTCTGATTATTTTTTACCTGCATTCACTCTGTCCATCATCTTTTCCACCAACTTGAATGTTGCGGGACAGTATTCAATATTCTGCTTATGCCATTGCATATAATCGGTCATTTTCTTTCTGGCCAGGTGCGGGAATCCTGAGCAGTCAGCAGGTCTCACTTCATATATCCCACACATATTCGTTTTAGTATCCAGGAACTGGCATGGTCTGGATGTGTTCAGCCAGTCGCCCTGATTATCTTTATACAACCACTTATCCTTAAATGCCGCAGGTGTCATATCCAGGTGACGGGATATCCTGATGATATCAGCATTTTTGAAAGTGGGAGTCATTTTCTTGCAGCAGTTTGCACAAGTGAGGCAATCCACTTCCTGCCATACTTCCTTATCCAGTTCCTCAGCCAGTGCATCCAGTTTTCTCGGCGGGTTATTTTCCAACCTTGTCAGGAAACCCCTCATCTTACGTTTGTATTTGATCACTTGCTGTTTAAAAGAACGGAGGTTAACTGCTTTCATGAACCTAGTTGGATTATTTGTATTATTGGTAATATTGGTCTGCGAAAATAGAGGTTTAAATCATATTACAGCCGACAGTCCAAAATATTTTAACGGGCATCTGCATTATGTGGGAATCATATAAAAAGGGTTTCAGGGCTTATCTGCAATTGGAAAAATCACTTTCCAGGAATTCGATTGATGCATATCAGCGCGATCTGGATAAACTCACACAATATATTCAGCTTAATGGAGAGCTGAAAAGCCCGGCTGATATCAACCTGGCCTTTCTGCAAGGTTTTATAAAATGGGTTGCAGAACTCGGAATGAGTGATAGCAGCCAGTCCCGTATCATATCAGGGCTTCGGTCGTTTTATGCATTCTGCCTGGCCGAAAGAATTGTTGATACTGATCCAACTGAATTACTGGAAGCCCCAAAATTAAGGCGATCCCTCCCCGATGTGCTTAGTTTTGAAGAAATCGAAGCCATGATTGCACAAATAGATTACAGTAAACCCGAAGGTGGCAGAAACAGGGCGATTGTGGAAACAATGTACAGCTGCGGGCTTAGGGTAAGTGAATTAGTAAACCTGCGCAGATCTCACCTTTATCTTGATATCGGCTTTATCAGGGTCATTGGGAAAGGCGATAAAGAAAGACTGATTCCTATTGGTACAGAGGCCATTAAATACATCCAATTATACCTCAGCGATCTTCGGGTACACCTGCCTGTTATACCCGGCTTCGAAGACATTCTTTTCCTGAACAGGCGGGGAAGGAAATTAACCCGGGTCATGATATTTTATATAATACGAGACCTGGCAAAATTGGCAGATATAAAAAAAGACATTTCACCACATACACTCCGGCACTCCTTTGCCACCCACCTGGTGGAAGGAGGAGCAGATCTCCGGGCGGTTCAGGAAATGCTTGGGCATGAAAGCATTACCACCACGGAGATCTACACTCACCTCGACAGGGATTATTTGCGGGAAACACTTCAACGGTATCATCCGGGATTTAAGAAGACTTAACTGTAAAATAAGCCACAGAATACACGGAAGAACAGCCGGACAAACAACAAATCTCTTTTCTGTTGTTAACTTTTCCGGCTGTTCTTCCGTGGTTTCCGTGGCAAAATTTGTATTTCGATGCCCGGTATCACCCGTGATTTACGAGGACATAACCGCAAGGATATTATCGGATACTCACATCTTCCTCAACATCAGTCTTATTTAGCTTTGCCGTACTGGCAACCAGCTTTAGGAATTCTTTACGATAACCTTCTTTATCTGTACCCAGGGCTGTTTTGGCCATCTGCTGAATGGTCAGGTAATTCAGGTTGCCTTTGAAAGCAGAATTGCGTAACAACATGCCATAACCGGCTACCGCGGCGGCAAACCTGAAATTCTCAGAAGCATCCCGCCAGTTCTTTTGAGCATCGGTTACCGGATGTTCCAGCAACCTGCTTTTATCTCCATCGGGTTTTTTGAACCGTAATTTGATGTTCATCAGTTCTTTTCCTACAGAAGATTTTACTGTTGATTTAATGGGTGAATATTTCAGGGGATCCACTTTGTCCAACAAATCTGTTTTTACTCCGGCAGGTATCACTTCATATAATGCAGTCACCGTATGCCCGCTGCCCATATCACCTGCGTCTTTTTTATCGTTATTAAAATCTTCTTTTGCCAGCAAACGGTTCTCATAACCAATCAGTCGGTAACCCTGAACGTTAGCAGGATTGAATTCGATTTGTAATTTCACATCCTTGGCAATAGTAAATAAAGTTCCGCCAAATTCATTCACCAGCACTTTTTTGGCCTCATTGATCTGGTCGATATAAGCATGATTACCATTTCCTTTATCAGCTAGTTTCTGCATTTTGGCATCCTGGTAATTGCCGATTCCATATCCCAATACAGTCAGGAAAACACCTGATTTTCTTTCCTCCTCAATCAATCGCTCCATGGCATCATCACTGCTGGCACCTACGTTGAAATCTCCATCTGTACAAAGGATCACCCGGTTGTTCCCTTCGTTATTAAAATGCTGCTTAGCGGTTGCATAAGCCAGTTTGATGCCTGCGCCACCTGCTGTAGAACCGCCGGCTTCGAGTGATTGAATCGCTTGTTTTATTTTTATTTTATCAGAACCCGTTGTAGATGGCAATACCAATCCCGCCGCACCTGCGTAAACTACAATCGCTACATGGTCCTCTTCCCTTAACTGATCAACTAACATTTGCATAGAGGCTTTCACCAAGGGCAGTTTATTAGGATCCTGCATAGAACCGGAAACATCTATCAGGAAAACCAGGTTGGAAGGTGGCAGGTTTTCTACCGGTATTTTCTTTCCCTGCAGGCCTACTAAAACGAGTCGGTGGTCTTTATTCCAGGGACATTCAGCGATCTCCGTTTGTACAGAAAAAGGATCATCGTTTATGGGTTGGGGATAGTTATAGGTAAAATAATTGATCATTTCTTCGATCCTGACCGCACCGGCTGGAGGCAAAGTGCCTTCATTGATAAAGCGACGTACATTGCTGTAGGATGCAGCATCCACATCAATGGAAAAAGTAGAAAGAGGGTTATCAGAGACTTTCAGGAATTTATTTTCAGAAATAAAATCATATCCTTCTCGCTCAAAATCCTTGTCTGTCTGGATATTTGAAGGACTATGGCTCCCATAAATCTTTGCTTCCTCCCGTTTGTTACTTAAAGTACTGTTTCCCCTAATCCTTATGGTGTTTGAATTGCCCGGTTGTCCGTTGATATTTACTCCGGCAGCTTTGCCTTGTAATTCACTTTGGTAAGGCTGTTGTTTTTGGTAATAATTGGGATTAATGGTTGTTACTGAACCGGTAATATCTTTTTTCCTTTTGGCAGAATTCCCGGTTACGACAACTTCTTGCAAATCCTCAGAGCTCACTTTCAATTTTATCTGCAACTTCTTACCTGCATTCAATCTAATTTCCTGGCTCTCATAACCCACATACTGAATTACCAGGATAGACTTTGGCCCGGGAACTTCAATGCTAAACATCCCCTGCGCATCTGTAACGGTTGATTTTGTTGTACCCTTGATGATGATGGATGCATTAACCAGCGGAATTCCCTGATCATCCATAACCGTTCCGCTAACTGTAAATGGTTCCTTCTGTGTAAATGCCAGCAACAGTCCTGCTATCACCAGCATGGTTGAAAAAATGTACCGCATAATTGTTGTATTTTGTTTCAGGATGCAGCCAATTTTCAGATTACATAATCTGATTAGTAATTTCTTTGTATTCACTATATAAGTATACCGTAAAGTTTTATAATTTGGGATGAAGGAATAAAGGCAAATTTTGCCACAGAAAACACTGACTAACAGCCGGAAAAATTCAAATACAGAAAAATTACAGGCTGTTTATCCGGCTGTTTTCCCGTGTATTCCGTGGCTTAATTATTCATGTTATTTTATTCGAAACTTTTTTCGGCTTAATATCACTTTTCAGTTAACCATTTTGACCTTTCTAAAAACCATACCGGATAATAACCATAGCGATACAGAGCTGGTAACTATTTACCAGCAGGATGGTGATTTGAAAGTATTATCAGTATTATATCAACGGTACATGGATCTTGTTTTTGGTGTTTGCCTGAAATACCTGAAAGACCCAGAACAGTCAAAAGATGCCGTCATGCAGATTTTTGAAGAACTGATCATCAAACTGCGGAACCATGATGTGGCAAATTTCCGGGGAT
>JAHEEX010000030.1 GCA_024640465.1 Sphingobacteriales bacterium
AGCATATTGATCAGTGCCTGGGCAATTTCTTTTTTGTGTGACCATGGAATAAAGTGATTTCCTCCAGGCAATATTAACGTTTCCACTTTGGCAGCATTAACCAGTTTCTTTTTGGCGTAGTCAACATTACCCACCGGCACCCAGGTATCCTTATCACCATGTACAAGATAAACTTCGCAGGTTACTTTACTAAAATCATCTGCCAATGAAAAAACATCTTTTTTAAAATATACCAGCTCCGTATTACTTGGCCTGAATGCTCCGGGAAAGAGGTAATAAAAAGGGAATTTAGCCCCCAGGATTCTCCATTTTTCAACAGGTTCCAATGCGGGGTCCACTGATCCAGACATTAACATTATCCCTTTCACTGCAGAAGGATAATCAGCAGCCATTTTTATTACAAGCGGGCCACCCAGGGAATGGCCGGCCAAAAAAACGGGCTTTCCATTTTTTACAACATCAAACAATGGTAGCAGGAGTAACGACTGTTCTTCAAGATTAACGGCGTCGCCAAAATCACTAAATCCAAATCCGGGCCTGTCTACACTAATCATTCTAAAATGAAAGAGCAGCGATGGATCTTTCATGAAATGTTCAAAAGCATTCCATGCACTGGGTGAACCGTGAAGAAAGATGAGGGTTGGCAGGCTGTCATTCCCCACCATGGTATAATGAATATGCCTGTCATTAACCTTGTAGAATGCTGTTTTTAGATCCAGCCCCTTTTCCATGAATTTCGCCCTTGCATTTTCATCACTAAGCCTGAAGGTCATACAACCTGGTGCAAAGATGACCCAGGTGAACAGAACTACAAGAATGATGATCAGGCTGCGAAACATCATATAATCAGTATTTAACCGCAAAGAAGACAGGTCGCAAAGAAAAACAAGCTATTGTGGTTTTGGCCCTTTATCGCCTCTGTTTTGATTCTGATCCCTTGGAGGAGGTTTCCCAGGCCCCCGGTTTGGTGCCCTGTTAGGTCCTCTGTTTGGCGTTCTGTTCTGATCCCTGTCGCGTTGTTGATTTCTATTTGGTTCGCGATTTGGGTCTCTCGGCGGGCCACCAGCTGAACGTTCGCGATCTTTTCTTTTTTGTGTATTTCGCTCAAGGCTGCGCAGAGATATTTGTCCTACAACATCTACAAACTGTAGTTCGGTTTCTTTGGCTTTTTGGGCATTGCTTACATCAGCCGTTTCGAGCTCCAGGGCTTTTACACCTTTAGCATTAAGCGCTTTTATTTTTTGAACCGTTTCAATGGTCAGTGGATATTGCCTGCTGCTGTCTGGTAATACATACCACATCAGGTTTTTGAAAATATCTTTTTTAACCAGGATGGCATTGCCTTTAACGGTATCCAGAACATCAGACTGAGCAGGGAAGTTCTGTAAAGCGTCGAGGTATGTATCCAGCTCATAGTTAAGGCAACATTTCAATCGACCACATTGCCCGCTTAGTTTGGTTTGGTTGATACTGAGATTCTGGTACCTGGCAATCGTAGTGGTAACACTTTTAAAATCTGATAACCAGCTGCTGCAGCAAAGTTCCCTGCCACAACTGCCGATACCGCCTACTTTGGCGGATTCCTGGCGGGCGCCAATTTGCTTCATCTCAACCTTTACCCTGAATTCTGAGGCAAATACTTTTATCAGTTCACGAAAATCCACCCGATCATCGGCGATATAAAAGAAAGTTGCTTTCCTGCCGTCTGCCTGGATCTCAACTTCACAAAGTTTCATATTGAGATTAAGCTGGCGGGTTATTGCCCTGGATCTGATCAATGCGTCTTTTTCCCTGGCCTTATTCTCCTTCCATTTCTGGATATCCATGTCGTTCGAACGGCGGAGTACTTTTTTGATTTCAGCTGAATCTTCAGATACCCTTTTCTTTTTCATCTGTAACCGAACCAGTTCGCCGGTGAGGTTAACAGAGCCCACATCGAAACCACTGACTCCTTCAACTGTAACGAAGTCGCCTTTCATAAAAAGCTGCAGGGAATTATTTCTGAAGAATTCTTTCCGGCTTCCCTGGTTGAAACTTACTTCAATAATTCTGCAGGATCCTTCCGGATCACTAAAGGGCAGGTTTGCCAGCCAGTCGTGAACATTAAGCCGGTTACATCCACCGGAACTGCAACCACCGTTGCTCTTACATCCTCCGGGTTTACCGGTATCAGTGCCACAGGACGTACATCCCATAATTATTTATATATTAAAAGGTGAGGGGCCGGCCTGAGCCGGAATTACGAGGATCTGTAATGCCCCGGAGAAATAAAACACCATGTAGCTTTTCTCAACTCCCTGATCTTGTTACAAATCGAAAGTCCATTATGCCTGGGGTAACACGCGTTTTCCCTGTGTACTATGGTGTAGTATAAAGAGTATGATGGTTATAATATTAACCTGTTCACTTAGCCCAACCTCAAACTCCTGCTCCGGTATTCACAATCCTCAATTAACCAAAATTAAAGAATTGTCTTTAATGATATGGTATAATTTAATGCTTAGGGCCTGGAAGAGCATTTTCCCATGGGCATTTCTTTCAATATAATAGGCGGCGCGGTCAATTTCCTCTATAATAGCCTGTTGCTGGGAGAGGGTTGCCAGTTTATTTATCCTGATTGCGAAATCCCGTTCTTTTTCCGGAATTACCGGGGCCGAAGCTCCCATTACACGCATCCGGATACTTTCTTCCAGAAGGTGGTTGAAATACCGGAGGAACTGTTTTTGCTTTTCCCTGCCCAGTTTGCCCATTTCTTCCACCCATTTCACCTGGGCAACCGGTCCATTTTTTAGGAGGGCATTCAGCCAGTCCCTTACCAGCGACTGCCAATCCTCTTCATCGTGCTGCAGGAGAAAAAGTGCTTCCCGGTAATTTCCTTCCGCTACAGAGGCGAGTGGGCGAGCTTTATCGGGAGGTACACCAGCCCTTTTTATAAGGGATTTTTCAATATCACCCGTTTCAATGGGGGGTATCTTAACCAGTTGTGTCCTGGATAAAATGGTTGGAAGCATTTTGGATTCTTCTTCCGCAACCAGGAGAAATAAGGTCTTTGCTGGCGGTTCCTCTATAAGTTTTAATAGTTTGTTTCCTTCATTCCCCAGGTACTCTGGCATCCACATCACCAGTATTTTATACCCGCTTTCAAAACTTTTAAGGTTGAGTTTACGGAGGATATCGGCACATTCACTTGCGGTGATATTGCCTTGTTTATTTTCCGCACCAATGAATTGCAGCCAGTCAAAGACATTTCCATAGGGGAATTGCGTCATGAATTCGCGCCATTCTGAAAGATAATCAGTTGATAAAGGTTTATCTCCAGACTTACGGGGGACAACAGGATAAGAAAAATGAATATCAGGATGGATCAATTGCGATGCCCTTACACAGGAAGGGCATATGCCACAGCTGTCTGCAGGAAATGTATGTTCTTCTTTTTGTTCTGGAACGATGTCGCCAAATAATGAAGGACCTGGTGCCTGTTCATTTTCAAAAGATGGCCCCTGTACTTTTTCACAAACCAGGTATTGGGCAAAGGAAAGTGCCAGGGGCAATGCGCCGGTTCCTTCCTTACCCAGGAATAACAAAGCATGGCTTAGCCGGCTTTGTTCAACCATCGACCTGAGTTGAGCAATGGAATCTTTTTGACCTACAATGGAAGAAAATTGCATGCAGCGAAGATATAATACAATAACCGCTAAGGGAAAAAGAACGCAAAGAAAAAAAGCTGCCCGATTGGGCAGCTTTTTTTATAAAAGTGAATTTCGCTTAGTTCAAATATTTAGTGATCTCTTCACTGTTTGGATTTACTTTGCTCGGGAAAACAGCTATGAGTTTGCCTTTCTCATCTAAAAGGAATTTGGTGAAATTCCATTTGATTTCGGCATCCATCACACCATTTTCAGACTTTGTTGTAAGCCATTTGAAGAGGGGATGAATATCATCACCTTTTACAGAAACTTTTCCAGCCATGGGGAAAGTAACTCCATAATTCTTTTTGCAGAATTCTTTGATCTCCGTGTTTGTACCTGGTTCCTGTCCGCCGAAATTATTGGCCGGAAATCCTACAATGACCAGGCTGGATTTATGTGCTTCATAAAGCTTTTCCAGATCAGCATATTGTGGTGTATAACCACATTCCGAAGCTGTATTTACGATCAATACTTTTTTGCCTTTGTATTTTGAAAAGTCAATGGTTGAACCATCCAGGGATGGCACTTTAAAATCATACAGGGTGGAAATAAATAATAATCCTGCGCTGAGTAAAAGTATTTTGATCATAGCTGTAATTTTAAACTAAGTAAAAGAAGATACCGACATAACAACACCGCAAATTTAAGAATGTTCGGGAGATCACATATACCACTTATCGGTTATTAGTGTTAAATCCTTAGTTTTTTTCATAAGAACCCATATCAGGCTGGCTGTCTCTTGGTTTTCCGTCGAGATCTGTCAGGATTCCGGCCGGAATCCCCTTATTGATGGCAGGTGATGGTTTGGTTTGAAGCCGGAAGTTGAAATAACGATTTCCGGTATTGACGCTGTCAAAAAGCGGGTCAAGGTTTTTAAGATTGGATGTGAGCGTTGAAAATGCCGGATCCTGGGTTGCTTTGTACAGGTTGTGACTGAATAATACATTAAAAAGGTTATTGCCGCGTTTGCTCACCAAAACTTCATCCTCTACCGTACCATTATCGCCCCAGAAAATATTATTGGTAAAGTTGGCGATGAGCGGGTATGTTCTGATGCCTGCCTGGCTGCTGTCCCAGTTGTTCAGAAAAAGAACTGGTTTCTTGTGCAGTACAAAAATATTGGAGTAACTGGCAACAGTGCAATGCGTAAACTGGTAATCACCACCACTAACAAGCAGCAGGTTTACTCCGCAGTTGCTTACCAGGCAATTGCTGGCTTTGATAGAAGTCTGGATCCCGTAAATTCCGGCATCGTATATGTTATCGATTATACATTCCCGTAAGGTAAGTTTGGTGTTTGCATTAGTGGAAGGCTGGTCGGCAACGAGCCCCTGGTAGGCATTTTTGATCACCGCATATTGCAGTAAATTGTTTTTACTGGAAGCGCGGAAATAAATACCCGGCCAGCTGGCAGGAAGATTTCGATATTCTTCATCCAGGCGGTCGCCGGTAAATATCACACTGTCTTTTTTGGTTCCTGTAACTTCCAGTGTACCGTCAACAACCAATGGTGCATCTGCATGAAAATAGATCCTCGCCCCTTTATCGATGGAGAGTATAACGTTGGTGTCAACAAGCAAGCCTCCCAGGATAACATACGGCAGGTCGTTACCAAAATGGGTATTGGCTGTAACTAGTCCGTTACGGATGAAATATGCGTTTTGTCCGTATGCTTCCAGTTGAATTTTTTGTTCATTGCCATTATACCCTATCATTATGCTGTCCTGAACCAGGAAAGGTAGTTGATTGGTATTGGGATTGATGGTGACACTTACAAATAGATAAAGACTGTCTTTTGCCAGGATCTCCAGGTCGCGGACTTCCTGGGCCTCAGTTCCATCTGCATTCATCCTGAAAAAAGATGACTGCCCGCCGCCCATGCGGATATAACTCAGTTTTAGCTTTTGATCATTGTCGTTAAAGACCTTAACCAATCCGGTAACCGATCCGGTGGTGGTAAAAACGGTATCAAACCGAAGGGTATCAATGGAAACATAAAGCCGGGCGTCCGGACTTTCGATAAAAGTTTCTTTCTGGCAGGAAATCAGCCAGCTTAGTATGTAAATCATCAGGCCGGTTAAGGCAATCCATTTCTTCATGTGGTACATCAAAAATAAGCTTTCCGCTCTATTGGTCGGCGAAAGCCAATGTTGCGATATATAATTTCCCCATTTTTGCCTTGCAGATGGTCTCGCCACAGGCCTCCAGGCTCGCGCCGGTTGTTATCACATCATCTGTCAGCAGGATATTTTTCCCCTTTAATAACTCCGGCTTTTGGAGGGAAAAAACATCACCCACATTTTGCCATCGGTCAATCCGGTTCTTATTTGTTTGCGAATCGGTATACCTGATCCGGGCAACTGCATCCGTAATTACCGGAATCTTAAGTACGTCCCGGATCCCATTTGCAATGATCGCTGCCTGGTTGTATCCCCTGCTTTTTTCTTTTTTGGGGTATAGTGGTAACGGAACGATTACATCAATATTGCAGAATCTGCTGCTCTGCTCCAGGCTGTATCCCAGTAATCTGCCTAATACTAAACCTGCATCTTTATTGCCTTTATATTTTAAAGCATGTAAGGCATGTTGTATGGAGGATGATCGGGTAAAATAAAACTGGCTGCATGCTGCTGTTACAGGAATGCGCCCCCAGAATAATTTTTCTATGGGATTGCCTGGCTGATTTGCGAATCCTGTTATGGGAAAATGTGCCATGCAGTGATAACATATTGCTTCATCACGGGAAAGATTATTGGATCCGCAGGCAGCGCAGAGGTGCGGGAAAAATAAAGATCCAAACGCATACAGCCATTCTGTTGTTTGTTTAAAACCGGGCATCTGTTCTTATAATATTTTGTTGTGCAAAATATTAACAGCTTAGTATAAAATAAAGCGATAAATAACCTGTGCATATGTTTTAATACATAAATATCGGTTGTTTTAACCGCAAGGTGATAAAGCCGCAAGGAACTAACGTAAATGCATACTTGCTATAGTAAGATTTATGAAAAAAGCATCCGGTAAATTTCTTCTACCTGCCCGGCGGTTACAATTTCAATATTGCCGGAATATTTTTCTGTATTTTTTCTATTGTATTTACTGATTATGATTTTTTCAAAGCCCAGTTTTTCTGCTTCGGAAATTCTTTGGTCGATGCGGTTTACCGGCCTGATTTCTCCGCTCAAACCAACTTCACCTGCGAAACATATTTTTTGGGAAACAGGAATGTCTTCAATGGAACTAAGCAATGCACATACCATGGCCAGGTCGATGGAAGGGTCTTCAATTTTCAATCCGCCGGCAATGTTGGCAAAAACGTCTTTGGTGCCAAATGGAAAGCCGCCACGTTTTTCCAAGACGGCCAGCAATAATTGTATTCTCCGAAGGTCGAAGCCGCTGGCAGTGCGTTGCGGTGTGCCGTATACTGAAGGAGTAACAAGTGCCTGGACTTCGATCAACAGAGGACGTAAACCTTCCATTCCGGCGCCGATTGCGATTCCGCTCAGTGGTTCATCTTTGTGGTTAATAAGGATATCTGAAGGATTTTCAACAGGCTTCATGCCCTCACCGGTCATTTCATATATACCCAGTTCTGATGTAGAGCCAAAGCGGTTCTTGGTGGTACGGAGTATGCGGTAAGCATAGTGCTGGTCTCCTTCAAATTGTAGAACCGTATCAACCATATGCTCCAGCAGTTTCGGTCCGGCGATACTTCCATCTTTGGTTATATGGCCAATAAGGAATACAGGTGTATGGGATTCTTTTGCGAAGCGTTGAAATTCTGCAGTACATTCCCGGATCTGGGAAATACTTCCTGGTGAGGAATCAAGATATGGTGATTGAAGTGTTTGAATCGAATCAATAATAACTAATTGTGGTTTTAGTTTCCTGATTTCCTGGAAAATAGTTTGAGTGGAAGTTTCGGTGAGCAGGTAAAAATTCTGGTGATGCATGTTGAGCCTGTTGGCGCGCATTTTTATCTGGTGTTCACTTTCTTCACCGCTGATATAAAGTGTAATAGTGTCTTTCATCATCAGTGCGTCCTGCAGAAATAAAGTCGACTTACCGATGCCTGGTTCACCTGCTGCAAGAACAAGTGATCCCGGAACGATGCCCCCACCTAATACACGGTTAAGTTCTCCGTCTGGTGTAACGATCCTTTCTTCATCCCGGATCTCCACATCATCCAGGGAAATACTTTTCCTGTTATGTTCATTCGGAGAATCATCTTTCCAGCTGATCCGGTTTTTTGTATCGTTTTTCTGAATGATCTCTTCAGTAAAACTATTCCATTCATTGCATGCCGGGCATTTTCCAGTCCACTTGGCAGATTCATACCCACAGTTCGTACAGAAAAATGCCTTTTTAACTTTATTCATTTGATAAAGGTAAAACTGATTTCTCTAGTGTGTATGTTGAAAAGTTTATTGGCAGGAAGAAAAAAACATCGAAGTTGGCTGCGTAAAATTTAAATTAACCTGTATCAATTAAATACCGGAAGTTAAATTCCGATACTCAGCTGATTACTCTTCTGAAAATTTTTTACCCACAGAGAGCCACGGAGTGAAAAAGAGAACCACTGAGAAGCGTATTTTTCTCTGCGGCCCCTATGGCCAATTTTTTTAAGAGAATATTTTAATCGGAAAGTAAGAATGGATTTTTCGAAAAAATTTCAGCTACACACAAATGAATTTTAGCAGTTCATTTTTTACATCAGCAGAAGAAAAAATACCGAATGGAATAAAAAGTAAAAAGGGCCAACTTTCGCTGGCCCTTGATACTTACTAACCCATTAAATTCTTGCACTAAATTACAAATTGAAACCACATTACAAAATAATTTTTTTACGGTGTGCATAACTTTTAGCCCTGCCTGTTACATTCTAACCGGTAACAGGCTGAAATCCAATAAAATGAGTTAATATTGTATAATTAAATATATTATATATATATTAATTAAATAATGTGTAGTTGTCATTTTGACTTTAGCGGCTTTGTGCTACCCTGATTTTCCTGTCAAAAAGACGTCTTTCCCAGGCTTTTACACAGCCTGTCAGTTTGTACCAAATTGGATGCTTATTTGATGCAATTGGAGCGATCCTAATCACTTAAAAAAGGAGTATTTTATATGAATTCAATCTGGTTGGTTTCGATGCTTTTTGTGGGCATTAGTATGCTCGTATCTTATCGTTTAAGGGCAAAATTTGCCCGGTATAACAAAATCCCCCTGTCTTCCCGGCTAACGGGTAGGGAAGTAGCGGAAAGGATGCTTCGCGAAAATGCCATTTTCGACGTAAAAGTGGTTTCTGTAGATGGTTTTTTGTCTGATCACTACAATCCTGCCACAAAAACGGTCAATTTAAGTCCGGATGTATATAATAATAGTACGATAGCGGCCGCTGCCGTTGCCGCCCACGAATGCGGGCACGCTGTTCAGCATGCCACAGCTTATCCATGGCTGAATTTCAGGAGCAAAATGGTTCCTGCCGTTCAGGTAAGTTCCATGCTGATCCAGTGGGTTTTACTGGCAGGGGTATTGATGATCAACATTTTCCCCCAGTTGCTGTTGGCCGGTATTGTACTTTTTGCCCTGACAACTGTATTTTCCATTGTTACTTTACCGGTGGAATTTGATGCCAGCAAACGGGCCCTGGTATGGCTTGGGCAGTCCAATATTGCCAATGACCAGGAACAACCCCAGGCAAAAGATGCCTTAAGCTGGGCCGCACTCACCTATGTGGTGGCTGCTTTGGCTTCCATTGTCACTTTAGTACAATATATAATGTTATACCTGGGAGGGCGGGGAAGGAATTAATTCAGAAAAAATGCTGTTTTAGTCAATTTTCTACCTGTAAAAGTTAAAAATATAGCCATTCTCTCTAAAGAGAGTGGCTATTTTCATGTATAAACGGTAAATAATGCAGCTTTTGAGAAAAACTACTTGTCTAATTTAAATACTTTGTTAAATTCGTTTTTTGGATCATTAACGTTTTATTAAATCAAAAATCAACTGCATGAGAAAACTTACACTGATTGTGTGCTGTTTGTTTTTTGCATTACCTATGGTATTTGCGCAAACAGTTGTAAAGGGGAGAATCACAGATGCTGATGGCAGCCCCCTGTCTGGTGTATCCGTTAAAATTGCGGGCACTCAGGAAGGTACCCAGACTGCAAACGATGGTACCTTTTCACTTCCTGTAAAGGATTTGAATCAAAATTTGGAAATATCCTATATTGGATATGACCGTTTAAGTATTAAAGCAGGAGCCAACCTGGCTAATCTTAGCCTTAAGCAAACCCCTGGTGGCTTGCAAGAGGTTGTAGTTACTGCCCAGGGTATCAGGAGGGATAAAAAAGCCCTTGGATACGCAGTTGCTTCTGTTGATAAAAAGCAATTGGAACTTCGTCCTGAAGCGGATGTTGTTCGTATCCTCCAGGGTAAAGCGCCTGGTGTGGATATTCTTGCTTCCAGCGGTATGTCTGGTAGCGGTACAAACATCATCATCCGTGGTGTAAATACTATTTCCGGTAGTTCAACGCCTTTATTCATTGTGGATGGTGTGCCTTTTGACGCATCAACCAATGCACAGGCTAATTTCCAGTATGGTAACACTACCTCAAGCCGTTTCCTGGATCTGGATCCAAACAGTATTGAGAGCATTAACGTGTTGAAAGGCCTTAGTGCAACAACATTATATGGTGAACTTGGTAGAAATGGTGTGGTTATGGTTACTACCAAAAACAGTGGTACCCGTAAGATCAATAAAAAACTGGAAGTAACCCTTACCCAGTCACTCTTCGTAAACAAAGTAGCCAACTTGCCGGATTATCAGGAATCTTATGGTGGTGGTTTCGACCAGAGCCTTGGTTTTGCATTCTTCAGTAACTGGGGTGCAAAATTCAAACCTGCTCCCGGTCCTTATGATTCAGTAAACCATCCTTATAATACTACCGCATTAAACCCGGCTTTCCCTCAGTATGTGGGTGCGAAATACGCATATAAGCCAAGTAAAAGTGTTGAGAATTTCTTCCGTACTGGTTTGATCCGCACAACTTCAGTGGGTGTTGCAACATCCCTGGGTGCCAATGCAAATTTCAATGCAAACTATACGTATATGGATGATGAAGGGTTTACACCCGGCAACCGCCTGATCAAAAATACTTTTGGTCTTGGTGGAAATGCAAAATTGTCCAATAAGTTTACTTTCTCCGGTACGTTTAACTATGCCATAACAGATTATAAATCACCGCCCACTTCAACCAGCTTTGGTTCTAACCCAACTACTTCTTCAGTATTTGGTAACCTGCTGTATACGCCAATTGCGGTGGATATTTTTGACCTGGAATACGAAAACCCACTGGATAAATCTTCAGTTTACTATCGTCCAAGTAATGATATTCAACATCCATTATGGACAATCAATAACTCATTCACCGGTCAAAAAGTGAACAGGATCTTTGGTAATATGTCTTTGAAATATGACATCCTGAAGAACTGGAACATCATGTACCGCGTGGGTTATGATCAATATTCTGATTATAACTATTATTCTCAGAATAAAGGTGGTCGCGTAGGCGGCAGTGATTTCACCCTGGGTATGCACAGGACTGTAAACGGATATAATACTATCTGGGATCATTCAATCATCACCGATTACAATACAGAATTGTCCCGTAACTGGAGGTTGAATTTAACCGCTGGTGCAAACTCACAGGAAAGGATATACGAACAAAACGGACAGCGCAGCACACAGCAGCTCGTTTACGGTTTGTTTGATCATGATAACTTCATTGTTCATGATAACTTTTCTGAAGACGGATCACGTTTGGATTTCAAATCTCAAACATTATCACTCGGCGTTTTTGCCCAGGCTAACCTGGCATTCCGTGAGTTCTTGTACATGACTGTAGGTGGACGTAACAGCTGGTCTTCCAACCTGGAGTCCGACAATCGTTCCATTTTCTATCCTTCATTCAGTGCATCATTTATTCCGACATCAGCTTTCGAAGGTTTGAAGAACAACCGGATGATCAATTACCTGAAATTACGCGCCGGTTATTCTACCAGTGCGAACTTTGGTACGCCGTATACAACACGTCCGGTTCTTAATATCAACACCAACGTGTTTTCTGATCGTAATGGAGCAATTATTAATTCAAACAGTATTGCCAACCGCCTGGCCAACCCTAATTTGCAGCCAGAATTGTTGCAGGAGTGGGAAGCTGGTGTGGAAGGTAAATTCTTTGATAATCGTTTCAGTTTAGATTTCACTTATTACGACAGGAATTCAAAAGACCAGATCCTTTCACGTGAACTGGATCCATCAACAGGTTTTACTGTTACCTCTATCAATGCAGGTTCTGTTCGTAACAAGGGTATTGAATTGGCTGCTGGTGTTACTGTTCTCCGTAACCGTAACTGGAACTGGCAGATTGACGTTAACTACTGGCAGAACAGGAATAAGGTTTCCCTGCCTTCAGATATCGAGCAGATCGTTATCGATGGTTTCACTAATGAAGGTCTGTTTGCCATTGATGGCCAGCCTTTGGGTGTAATTAAATCTGCATATACTGTAAAAGATACAGGTACAACAGCAGTATCATCAAAGCCTACAGGACTCCGTGTTGTTGATGGAAATGGTAACTATATCACATCTAATGAAATCGGAATCGTAGGCGATCCTAACCCTGATTTCAAAATGGCTGCAATCAGTACGTTGAGTTTCAAAGGTATCAGCTTCCGTATGCAGTGGGATTATACCCAGGGCGGTGATATGCTGGCTTACACTCCTGGTACTGTTGTTGGTCGCGGTTTGTCTAAAGACACCGACTTCGATCGTCTTCAGCCATTGATCCTCCCTGGTGTTAAACAGGATGGTTCACCAAATGATATCCAGATCAGCCCTTCATCTGCTTATTTCAATAACCTGAGTGGTTTCTTTGGAATGCAGGATCTGATCGTTTACGATGCAACCATGATCAGGTTGAGAGAGGTTTCTCTTTCATATTCTATCCCGGGCAATGTGCTGAGCAAGTCACCATTTGGAGCAATCAGCATTACATTCTCTGGTCAGAACTTATGGTATAATGCACCTAACTTTCCGAAGTACGTTAACTTTGACCCGGAGACTTCTTCTCTTGGTGTAAGTAATGTTCGTGGCCTGGAATATCTTTCCGGTCCAACTTCCAAGCGTTATGGTGTGAGTGTAAGAGTATCTTTCTAAACAATAAATCGACTGTAACATGAGACTGAAAAAAATATATATCATTGCTCTGTCGGTAGTCATGCTCGGGTCTTGTAATAAAAAGCTGGATGAGTTGCTGGTTAACCCCAACTCGCCTTCTCCCGAATCAGCTAGCGCCGACCTTTACCTTACGCAAATGGAATTAAGCTTTGCTAATTTCTTCGATGCGGCTTCAGGATTTGGTATGGAAACAACCCGTATGATTGTAATGTACGGGCCAACCTACAACAATGCCTATTCACCTCAATCATTTGACGGAATTTGGTCAACCGCCTACACAGGTGTGTTCAAGCATGCAAATGCCCTTATCCCGATTGCGGAAAATGAAAAGAAGTTTGTGAATTCAGGTATGGCAAAAACGCTTAAAGCATACACCATGATGACACTGGTGGATATGTTTGGCGATATTCCTTATACTGATGCAAACCTGGGTACTGATAATACCAACCCAACAATCGACAAGGGACAGGATGTATATGCCAAAGCCATTGCTTTGTTAGATGCAGCCATTGTTGATTTCGGTAAAACGCCAGGTGCTTACCCTGGCAATCAGGACCTTTTCTTTGGTGCTTCAAATGCAGCCGGAGCAGGTCGTTGGAAAACAGCGGCTAAGTTGCTGAAATTACGCGCACTGTCTAATACGCGTTTGGTTGATGCTTCTGCAAAAACTAAAATTGACGCATTATTGACAGATCCGGATGTAATTGCATCTGTCAATTCATCTGCCAATGACCTGGAATTTAAATATTCTACCAAGCAAACCAACCCTAATAGCCGCCACCCTCGTTATAATGGTAACTGGACACAAACAGGAAATGCTGGGGATTATATGGGTACTTATTTTATGTGGGTATTGGTGCAGGAAAGGGGTACAAGTAATAACAGCGATCCAAGGAGCCGTTATTATTTTTATCGTCAGAAAACAAATTATGCAAATGTGAACGTAAATACATCATCCTGTTCTGTAGCGCCACCACCTCCGCATTATCCTGCCGGCATGCCTTATTGCCTGTTGCTGCAGGGATACTGGGGACGTGATCATGGTGATAACAGCGGTATTCCGCCAGATGGTGAACTTAGAAGTACCTGGGGTATTTATCCTGCCGGTGGTGATTTTGATTACAACCAGGCTACCAGGGTATCTCTGAACAGAGGTGGTAATGGAGCTGGAGTACAACCTATATGGCAGAGTGCATTTACTGAATTCGTAAAGGCAGAATGTGCCCTGAAATTAGGTACTGCCGGAACGCCAAGGACATTGCTTGAAAGTGGAATTCGTAAATCAATTGCTAAAGTAACAGGCTTTGCAACGGCAATTGGAACAACATTAGGTACAACTGATACTGCCTATGTTGCAACAAATTTCAGGATAAACAATTACGTCAATAAAGTGTTAGCTCAGTATGACGCCGCCACTTCAGATGACCAAAGGTTGAATATCATCATGAAGGAGTTTTATATCGCATTATGGGGAAATGGCGTAGATGCCAATAACAACTACCGCCGTACAGGTAAGCCTGATAATATGCAGCTTACCCGCGCAGCTTCCCCAGGTTCATATACCCGTTCGATGTTATATCCATCTACACTGGTTAACCTGAACCAAAATGCTTCACAAAAATCTGGTGTTGACGTAAGGGTTTTCTGGGATAACAATCCTCCCGGTTTCATTAAATAAAAAAAACAAATTATGCGAAGAATAATTTCATCATTATGTTTTCTTGGAGTGGTTGCTACTACCATGAATTCCTGTCAAAAAGGAGATATTGTTCAGGATGTGAACTCCCTGGGACAAGGATCTTATGTAACCCTCGTTCAAAACAATAACCTGATTGTGGATGCTACTAATCCTACCGGCAGTAAAGTAGGCGTTATAGCAAAAGAATATGGTGCCAAGCAGGAAAAGATTATCGTTTATACAGCAAAGGGTACCGCTACACAGGACCGTACAAAGTGGAAAAAAGTTAAAGAATTTCCCGTTGGTACTGATGGACAGTATACCATTGAAGTAACAGGAGCAGAAATTGCTGCCGCGGTAGGAACAACACTGGCGCCTGGTGATATTTATACCATGTATAATTCATGTATCACCACTGATGGCCGTGTTTTTGATTTCGGTAATACTTTTTCTGAGTATGCTAACAACCCGAACTACAACATGGTACTGACATGGCAGGCAACTGTGGTTTGTCCGTTTGTTCCTGCAGCTGCTGCCGGTACTTACACAATCACTACTGATCCATGGGATGGCGCTGTTGGCGAAACTGCAACAGTAACAGCTAATGCTACATCAGCAACAGTTACTTATGCGTTCCCTTATGCCGCCCCTCCAGGTGTTAATCCATTGGTGATCACTGTTGTTCCAACAACCGGAGCAGCCACTGTGGCTAAACAGACCTATGGCAGCTATGGCACAGGGTTCGAGAATTTCACTGCACAAGGCGCTGGATTCTTCTTCTCCTGTACCGGCTTCATTGATCTTTCTTTGTCGCATTTTTCAGGAAGTGGAAACGCTTATGGAACATATATCCTTAGGTTGAAGAAGTAAATAACTTTAAAAATCTATATCAAAGGCTATCCGGCAACGGGTAGCCTTTTTTTGGGGGAAATCGAAAATTGAAAGTCGAAAATGGAAAGTGAAAGGCAGGCGAAAGAATAAGGAATAAAGAGTAAGGAATAATGAATGAGAAAGTGAAGGACAAATACAATACATAAATGGAAAATCGAAAGTCGAAAATCTGAAATGAAAGACAGGGGGAAAAGAAAATAAGGAATAAGAAATAAGGAATGAGGAAGTGAAAGGCTAAGACAAAAAAATGGAAAATCGAAAGTCGAAAATGGAAAGTGAAAGGAAGGGGGAAAAGAAAATAAGGAATAAGAAATAAGAAATAAGGAATGAGGAAGTGAAAGGCAAAGACAAAAAATGGAAAATGGAAAATCGAAAGTGGAAAATGAAAGACAAATACAGTTGACCGCGAAGGAATAAGATTAGGAAAAAAAAATTATAACCTTATCTCCTCATCATTCTTATCAAAGAAGTGGAACTCTGTGAGGTGGTAATTATTATTGGAGAGAAGGAGAATGGGTTGTTTGAATTTCCAGCTCCATCTGCGGCGCTTGGAGATCAGGCCCTTTGTAAGATAGGCGTGGAGAATAGGATGTACGGCCACTTTAAGACCTTTATGCTTTTGCATGGCCAGGTAACTCAAATTCTTCTCAATTTCATCCTCCAGGATAAGGGCTGAAGAAATCTTTCCGGTACCCTGGCAGGATGGGCATACTTCCTGTGTATTGATCGTCATTTCGGGCTTCATGCGCTGACGTGTGATCTGCATCAACCCGAATTTGGAAATGGCTAAAACAGCATGTTTGGCGCGATCTAATCGCATAAATGATTCCATGGCTTCATGCAGCCTTTTCTTATTATCCGGCAGCTTCATATCAATGAAGTCAACTACTATAATGCCACCAATATCCCTAAGCCTTAGTTGCCTTGCAATTTCTTCTGCTGCCTCCAGGTTGGTTTGCAGGGCATTCTCCTCCTGGTTATTGCTTACGCTCTTATATCCGCTGTTCACATCAATCACATGCAATGCCTCAGTATGTTCAACAATCAGATAAGCGCCACTGGGAAGATTTACGGTCTTTCCAAAAGCCGCTTTTACCTGCTTGGTAATGCCATACTGGTCAAAAATGGGTGAACCGTTATGGTAATAAGAAACGATATCAGCTTTGTCCGGAGCTATCTTCTGTATATACGATTTTGTATCGTTGAAAATACTCTTGTCGTTAATGACGATCTTATTAAAATCTTCATTCAACAGGTCGCGAAGTATACTCGTTGTCTTGGTTTGTTCACTCAGGATCTTTGCAGGAGCAGTAGCACCTTTAAGGTTTTGCTGAAGGCTTTTCCAGCTTTGAAAGAGGTTCAATAAATCTTCATGAAGTTCGGCTGTGTTTTTGCCTTCTGCAGCTGTACGGACGATCACCCCAAAATTTTTAGGTTTGATGGCCTCCACAATTTTTTGCAAACGGCGCCTTTCTTCGGAGGAATGAATTTTCCTGGAAACAGCAATAACATCATTAAAAGGTGTAAGAACCACAAAACGGCCGGGTAATGAAATTTCACAACTCAATCTTGGCCCTTTGGCTGCAATGGGTTCCTTCAGGATCTGAACCATGATATTGGGTCTTTGGCCCAAAACTTCATTGATCTTGCCGGTCTTAATGATTTCCGGCTCTATTTCAAATTTGGAGAAATCAAAGCCTTCAGGAGATTTATCCTGCATGGCCAGTTGAGTGAATTTGAGCAGTGATTTTGCGTATGGGCTGAGATCAGTGTAATGAAGGAAAGCATCTTTTTCAAAGCCAACGTCTACAAATGCAGCATTGAGCCCGGGAATAAGCTTTTTGACCTTTCCCAGGTATAAGTCTCCCACGGCAAAACTGGCATCTGTTTTTTCATTATGCAGTTCAACCAGCTTTTTATCTTCCAGCAAGGCGATTTCCACGCCCTGGGGAGCAGCATTTATAATAAGTTCTTTGTTCAAGCGTAAAGACCCTTTAAATCAACCACAACTCAGATTCCGTATGGATGGGAACCCCTCATACCAAATACGCTATGAAAGGCAGGCAATCCATTGATAATGTATACCAAAGATTCCAGAGCTTATGATGAAAGCTTCGGAATCAAAGTGCATTATTTCTTCCCTTTCTTATGGCGATTCTTCCTCAGTCTTTTCTTACGCTTATGTGTTGCAATTTTATGACGTTTTCTCTTTTTACCACAAGGCATAACTCAGTAATTTATATTGTATAAAAAAATTATTGCAAAGTTTTAATCTTCTCATCTATCGCTTTGATCACTTCAGGACTGGAAACCTTTTTCCTTCCTTCCGTAAACCAGTACACAGCTTTTTTCTTTTCTCCCATTCGTTCATAGGTTTCAGCCAGCAAAAAGATGGCTTCAGTATTATCCGGCTCATGCCTGATAACAGTCAAATACCTTTCACTGGCTTTATCCAGTTGCCCGGAGAGCATGCCACCATATCCAAGCATAAATTGCGCATACATATTGCTTGTATCACGCGTGGCCACTTCCCGGATACTCATGATACCTTCCATTGGTGAGGCATCGCCGCCTGCTCCAAAGAAAAAAGTACTTCCAAGTCCAACTTTCGCGGAGTCATTCAAAGGATTTATTTCCAGGGAACGGGTAAACAGGTCTTTTGCCTGTAATGCCATCCAGCTTTTCAGTGAAGGGTCTCCCACACCTCTTACTTCATCAAGATATGAGTGGGCGGCAAAGTTGAGGTTTTTTTCAGACTTTTCCAATTTAGCCTTTTCGCCTGTATACCAGAGGTAGGGAAGGTATTGCCGGGCACTGTCTTTCCAGTAGGCGGCCAGCTGCCCGTAATTCATAATTTTCTGGGTCACCAGGTCTCCACGACTGATGGCATTTTCCAAAGAGGTAATGCGTGCTGCTTGCTGAGGCGTTAACTGCTTTTTGTAATTTGTGAGGATGTTTGTAATATCCAGGGTGCTATGCTCATCGCTTTTATGCGTTTCCTGTGGCACAACGCCTTTGCTGAAAGGCTTTGTTCTGCCAAAAAAGAACAGGCTAAAAAGTAATACGATACCACTACCTGCAACAATCCATTGTTGCTTGTTCAAGTTATTCTGGTTTAGCCAGCAAAGTTAACGTGCTTCAGCCATTTCTTCCGCACCATCTTCTCTAATTGCGGCATCAATTTGAAGTTTTTTAACTTCCTGTACAAACTCTTTGGCAGGTTTAAAGGCAGGAATAAAATGTGCAGGGATGTGAACAGCAGTGTTTTTCTTGATGTTACGTCCTATTTTAGCAGCTCTTTTCTTGGTGATGAAACTTCCAAAACCCCTGATGTAGATGTTTTCACCCTGTGCAAGGGATTCTTTAACTTCTTTGAACATGGTTTCAAGTGCAACCAATACGTCTACTTTAGGAATACCGGTTTTTTCGGCAATGTTGTTGATTAAGTCGGCTTTTCTCATTTTGGGCGATTTTGTACGAAAAATGGGATATTACAGTTTAAAAAATCCTCTACTCGAGGTTGCCCGGGATTTTTTCCCGGATTAAGCTATAAAATTAATAAAATCAATTAATTATATAGGCCTATTGCGTATAATGAACGGACATTTTTTACAAAAATTGTATTATTTCCGATAAAAATGTGATTTCAAGGTCATTTAATCAACTGAAAACAAATGAATTCCTCTTTTACCAAGGTCCTGATGGACTGGCATACGTCTAAAAATACCCGCCAGATGCCCTGGAAGGGAGAAAAAGATCCCTATAAAATCTGGCTCAGCGAGATTATCCTGCAACAGACCCGGGTTGAGCAGGGCTGGAATTATTATAATCGTTTTATAAATGCATTTCCAACCATAACAGACCTGGCAAATGCCCCCGATCAGGGTGTCTTTAAGCTTTGGGAAGGTCTTGGCTATTATGCCCGCTGCAGAAACCTTTTACATACCGCCCGCACGGTTGCAAAAGATTATAAGGGATCATTTCCCAAAACATATGAAGAAGTGATAAAATTGAAAGGAATTGGCCCATATACCGCCGCTGCCATCACTTCTTTTGCTTTCGGTTTGCCTTATGCGGTAGTTGATGGAAACGTATTAAGGGTTTTATCCCGGGTTTTTGGAATACAGGATCCTATTGATGGTAAAACAGGTAAGGATCGATTAACAGGCCTGGCGACAGAATTGCTGGATAAAAAATCTCCGGGACTTTATAACCAGGCTATCATGGACTTTGGTGCGGTAATCTGTAAGCCCGCATTACCACTTTGTAAAACATGCCCGGTTAAGAAGATCTGTGTTGCATATAAAGAAGACAGGGTGGATAAATTACCGGTGAAAGCACAAAAAATGCTTCGCAGGAAAAGATGGTTCTATTATTTCCTGGTTGAAAAAAAAGGAAGTTTCCTGGTGCGACAAAGAACTCAAAAAGATATCTGGCAACACCTTAACGAGTTTTTCCTGGTTGAAGCCCCAAACAGGCAAAGTCCCGAAAAATTGATGGAAAGCGAACCCATACTGGAACTCTTTCAGGACCAGCGAACAATAAAAGCATCTGTTTCAGATGAATATAAGCAGTTATTGACTCACCAGGAGATCCATGGCCGATTCATCCATATTTTACTGGAAGGAAAAATCAGCTTACCTCACGGCTATAAATGGGTTAAATCTTCTGATCTCAAAAAAATGGCATTTCCGAAATATATACTTTCATATATGGGGGAAAGTGGGTAAATTTATTAAGAATGTAGAACAACAGAAGACTTAAAGATTAAATGACTTCATATGCGTGGCGTAAACAGGGTAATGCTGATCGGTAATCTCGGAAAAGATCCGGATGTACAAATTTTAGAGGGCAATATTGCTGTAGCCAAGTTTCCTTTGGCTACTACAGAAACCTACAAAGACAGAACAGGCAAACTCATCAGTCAAACAGAATGGCATACCGTAGTACTCTGGCGTGGCCTGGCTGAACTTGCACAAAAATACCTGCATAAAGGAAGTTTGATCTACATTGAAGGTCGCCTGCGGACACGTAACTGGGACGACAAAGAAGGCCATCGAAAATTCGCAACAGAAGTTGTGGGCGATAACCTGATCATGCTTGATAAAAGGGCCGATGGTTCCGGAATGCACGGAAGCGGACCTGGTTATGACGGAGCAGGGCCAGACGACATTCCTCCGCTTGGGGAACCTTCCCCTGATCTTCCATTCTGATGCAAAAAATGATTTTGTTATGTTTGCATGAAAATAAAGGCAAATAGGCCTTTATGTAGGGGAGTAAAAACACCCATTTTTTCACTAAACGAAAACTTTTGAGCCAGGACCTGCTTTTCATTTTTATTCAATCATGGATCCATCCGGTTTACCTTGCGGTTTTACCTCAGGCTGCTACAACCATACTTGTTTTTATCCTGTTGTTTTTATTGCTTATTTCATTCATGGTTTCAGGTGCTGAAGTAGCATTGTTCTCCCTTTCATTTAAAGATATTAACCTGCTTAAGACAAAACAATTGCCCGCAGCCAGGCGAATCTTAAAATTACTGGAAGAACCCAGGTCTCTTCTTGCCTCTCTCTTGCTGGCCAATATTGTAATAAACCTTGCGATCATCATCATCTGTAATTTCCTTGTAAATGAATGGATGGATACGCAATCGAATTTCTTTTTTTCCCTTGTGGTAAAAATATTGCTCGTTACTTCCCTTCTGGTATTATTTGCAGAAGCATTGCCAAAAGTATGGGCAGCACAGAATAATCTCAGGTTTGCCTATTATTCATCTACATTGGTAACAGGCATCCACTCTTTTTTTAAGGGGATGAGCAGCTGGCTTGTTGGTTTTACAGATAAGATTGAAAAAGGTTTGGGCGGCGGCAGGGCTAATACATATAGCCTTGAACAACTGGACCAGGCTATTGAACTTACTACTCCCCAGGATGCAACAGAAGAAGAAAAAAATATCCTTAAAGGCATCATTAAGTTTGGCAATATTACTGTTCGCCAGGTAATGAAAAGCCGCCTCGATGTTCATGGAATAGAAGCGGCAACGTCATTTGCGGATCTGGTAAAAAAGGTGGAGGAATTGCATTATTCCAGACTGCCTGTATACCAGGAAAACCTGGATCATGTAATAGGTATTATCCATACTAAAGACCTGATTCCTTATTTAGATGAGGCTGCCGATTTTAACTGGCAGGGGCTCCTAAGGCCACCATTTTTTGTACATGAAAATAAACTTATTGAAGACCTGCTAAAAGAATTTCAAACCAAGCGTATACATTTTGCCGTTGTGGTAGATGAATTTGGCGGGACAGAAGGGATTGTTACATTGGAAGATATCCTGGAAGAAATCATTGGCGATATCCATGACGAGTTTGATGAGTACGAAATAACCAATACAAAAATCGACGAGTATACATTTGAATTTGAAGGCAAGACAATGATCAATGATGCCTGTAGAAAAATGGGCGTGGAGATAGACACTTTCGATGAAGTAAGGGGAGACAGTGAAACACTGGCAGGTTTGGTTCTGGAACTCGCAGGTGAGATACCTCAACTTAACCAGGAGGTGCTCATCGGTGATTTTACATTTGAAGTGCTTGAACTGGATAAGAACAGGATTATTAAACTGAAGGTCTCCATCAAGCCAACCCTGCAAGAAAAATGATATGAAGACAAAACCGGCTACGCTAATACTTTGTTGTTTTATTTTTTTCTTTTCCTGTAACAGTCCGTACACACCAAAAGAAAGAGGTTATTTCAGGATAGATTTTCCCGAACGTTCTTACCAGGTTTTTAATGATCCCGGTTATCCGTATACGTTTGAATACCCAACATACGGTAAAATAACCAGGGACAGTGCTTTTTTTGAAGATAATCCCGATAACCCCTATTGGATAAACTTAGATTTTCCCCGGTTTAATGGCAGGGTATACCTGAGTTATAAATCCATCGGCGGATCATCCGTTTATAAAGTGAAGACTGAAAATGGGTACAAAGATTCACTGGTGCGTAATACATTCGACGGATTGCGTGATGAAGCTTACAGGATGACATTCAAACATACGCTTAAAGCAAGTGGAATCATTGACTCTGCGTTTAAGACTGCAAACGGCATCCCTGGTATGTATTTTAAAGTGGAAGGTAATGCTGCTACCTCGCGTCAGTTTTATGTTACAGACAGCCTGCGTCATTTCCTCCGGGGGGCACTTTATTTTGATACCGCACCTAATTCTGATTCACTTTCCATTGTAAGCGACTTCCTGGAAACCGATATGCGGCATTTGATCGAAACATTAAAATGGAAATAAGTCAAGTGCTATTTACCGCGAAGTCAACGAAGTTGCCAGGAGTCGCAAAGAAAATCTTTGCATCACAGTTCCTTTGCGGTTAATTCAACTCCTGACTTCCTACTCAGTTTTTACCAGAATTAAGACTTATTTTTATGCCAAAAATAAAGTGTGATAGTCATAGATAAAATACTGATCAGTGATGAGATCATAGAAGCGCAATTTGTTTGCGACCTGAGTAAATGTAAAGGGGGGTGTTGTGAAGACGGGGATTCCGGGGCACCACTTGCCAATGAAGAATTGGATGAAGTTAAGAAGGCCTTTGATAAAATAAAACCTTTCCTTACACCGGAAGGTTTAAAAGAACTTGAAAGGACCGGTTTGTATCGTTACGACAGGGAGTTTGGCTGGGTTACGCCAACCATTAACGGCGAAATTTGTGCATATGGGTATCGAGATAAGAAAGGGGTAATCAAATGTGCATTTGAAGAAGCATATAACCAGAAATTGATCAGTTGGAAAAAACCTATTTCATGCCATTTATATCCTATAAGGACTAAGCAAAGTAAGTATAACGATTACGAGATGATGAATTATGAACCCCGTGAAACGCTTTGCAGTCCTGCCTGTGAACTTGGAAAACAGTTAAAAATTCCGGTCTACCAGTTTCTTAAAGAATCAATCACACGGAAATACGGTTCATCATTTTACACAGCATTGGAGAAAATTGCATCGGAATATTATAAAAATGAACAGTAAACTCAGGTAAACTATTAAAGTATGCGATTGGTTTGTGTGTTTTTTGAATTAACTTTTATCTCATTATCTTTTTTCTCATGAGTGAATCTTCAGAAACTTTCCGGGCAAAAAGTACTGTCAAGGCCGCTGACCTGGATCATCGCAGGAAAATCAATTTCAATATCAGTAAATACAATGCCGTAGTTCCCCAGGGGAAAAAGCAGTTCCTGAACGTGGATGAAGTAAGAATGAAAGCCAAAAATATCAAGTGGCGTGCCATTGAAACCCTTGACCGGCAACTCGAAGATTTTGAAAAACAATTTCTTCAAAACGGGGGCAAAGTAATCTGGGCCGAAACCGTTGAAGATGCCCGCCAGGCTATTGGTGAGATTTGTCGAAGGAAGAACTGCCGTACCGTTGTAAAGAGTAAAAGTATGGCTACTGAAGAGATACACCTTAATGAATATCTTCATGCTGAAGGGATAGAAAGTGTGGAAACAGACCTGGGTGAATACATTCAGCAACTGGATGGGGAGCCGCCTTATCATATTGTTACTCCGGCGATGCATAAAAGCAAAGAAGATGTTGCCAAACTCTTTTCACATAAATTACATACACCACCCGGACTGTCCCCCGAAGAACTGACCCTGGTAGCGCGTGATAAATTAAGGGGAAAATATACAGAGGCTGAAGTGGGCATTACAGGAGCAAATTTCCTGATTGCCGAAACCGGGAGTATCGCACTTACAGAAAACGAAGGTAATGGACGGTTAAGTTGTGCCTGGCCAAAGACACATATCGTGCTTGTGGGTATTGAAAAAATCATTCCATCCCTGCAGGACCTGTCACTTTTTTGGCCATTGCTGGCCACTTTCGGTACAGGGCAACAGATAACCGTATATAACAGCATCATCAGCGGACCAAGGAGGAAGAATGAAACGGATGGACCGGAAGAGATGTATGTTATCCTGCTGGATAATGGCAGGACCAATATCCTGCTTCACCCTAAATCGCGTGAAAGCCTTTATTGCATACGTTGTGGCGCATGTTTGAATGCCTGCCCGGTTTATAAAAATATTGGCGGACATAGTTATGGCACTACGTATAGCGGGCCAATTGGCAGTGTTATTACCCCGCATTTGAAAGATATGGAAGAATGGAAACATCTTAGTTATGCCTCCTCACTATGTGGAAATTGTACGGAAGTATGTGCTGTTAAAATCAACCTGCATGAATTATTGCTGGACAACCGG
>JAHEEX010000311.1 GCA_024640465.1 Sphingobacteriales bacterium
AATGCCCCGGATTTAATGTTTACGGAAATTTCCTTGCTGGCACACCAGTACCTGCCCTGGGTCATTCAGATAAAGGAGGTTGGGGAATTACCATGTTTGAAAACGACGATGCGGATTTTTACCGGGAGAAAATTAATCCTCATTATGAGAACCAGGTTTGGTATAAAGATCACTGGGAAGATTTGCTTGTAAGAAAAGAAAATATTAAGATCAAGGGAAAGCCAGACTTCATACTGGATGTAAAAAAATCAAGGCATGGTTATATCATGAACGGTGCTTTTGATGGGGTAAAAGATATTAGGGAGCCGATTGCCCTTTGGTGGGTCTATCATCAGTTTCCCTCGAGGCACTTACAAGTGTTTTATAATCTGAGTCATGCTGCCAATGCTGCAGATGCAGCTAAAGCAGTTGAGCCGTTGACTTCCCCAGGGTTGAATTTCATGTGGGCCGATACATCCGGTAATATTGCCTGGTGGGCTGCGGGTAAGATTCCGATAAGGCCGGCGCATGTAAATCCGCAATTGATCCTGGACGGAAGTCTTGGTTCTGATGATGCAACCGGCTGGCTTGATTTTGCACAAAATCCCCAAATGCTTAACCCGGTTAAGGGTGTTATTTATACAGCCAATAATCAGCCAGCGGATATGGGCACCGGACTTGTAGCAGGGTATTATGTGCCATCAAACCGGGCACAGCGAATTGAAGAACTTATCGTAACAGATAAAAATGACTGGACGGAAGAAGATGTGCGAAAAGTTATTAATGATGTTAAGGTGCCATCTTATGCCAGCCTCCTGAAAACTGTTCTGCCAGTTATTGATCAGTCAAAACTAACGCCGGAGGCTAAGCGTGCATATGAAATCCTTGGCAAATGGGATGGTATGCATGGCCTTGATAATATTGAGCCAACTATTTATTATAAGTTCATATACCTCATTTACAAGGGTGTTTTGGAAGATGAACTGGGTGCCGAAGTGTTCAAAGGCTTCGAACATACTTTAAGCCTGAAACGAAATACAGCTTCATTGTTGAGAAATGATTCATCCCGATGGTGGGATAATAAATCAACAGTAGCGATTAAAGAAACACGTCAGCAAGTCCTCACTGTTGCATTAAATGCCACAGTGACTGCATTGCAAAATCAATTGGGAAATGATATGAGTGGCTGGCAATGGAAGAAAGTACATTCTATTGAACATAAGCATCCCCTTGGTATTTTACCAGTGGCCGGTAAATGGTTCAATGTGGGGCCCATTGCGGTTAATGGCGGTCAGGAGACCATCAATAATCTTGATTTCTCCCTTGATTCGAGTGGGTTGTATAAAGTACTCAGCGGGCCTGCATTGAGGAGGGTAATTGATTTTGGCGATCCGTCGCAGCAGTTCAGTGTGAATCCCACCGGGCAATCGGGTTATTTTATGAGCCCTCACTATGATGATCAGGCGAAAATGTTTGCTGATGGGGGCAAGAGGCCGGAGTTGACAGATCGGAAGAGTGTGGAAAAACTTATGATTGGAAAGACAGTATTTTTAACCGCAAAATAATTAAGAACGCGAAGAATTAAAGAGGCTTCCGCCTTTCTCAAAGAGACGATCAATCTTACTTTCTATCGAAGGGTCTGTAACCAACACAGGAGCATGATGTGGTTTAATCCTGGCATCGATGATCATTGGGCCATTACATCCCCAGTGCTTGTGTTGTATAAATGACTCGATCCCGTGGATATCAGTTGCCGGATTACTCCTGGTAAAAGTTACCCATAAGAAATTATTCAATGTATCTGCAGTGAAGGATGCATCATCACACCAGGTGATTAAAGGAAAAGCATTGAGTTCGGTTATGGATGAATGTATGTTTTCGTTCCATTGATTTATTTCTTGCTCTGTATCCATCTCATTTATGAATTTCCCGGTTTGAACGGCTAATACACCGGGCATAACTAATTTGGCGTTTATTAGTCCGGGAATATTTTTGATTGTAGTAGGGACTTCTGTTCCCAGTTCGCGGATCTTTTCACCATAGGCTGCTATTACTACCTTACTGCCGCTGTTCAATCCCTCGCCCGAATAATCCAGTGTGTCGATGGTTGTATGGGTATGAAAATGCAGATCCCTTTTCAGGTCTATTCGTTGAAGAATAAAACGCAGGTATTCAGGGATATTATGTGTGCTGAGTTTATGATCATCATCCGCGGTGATGAATAAAAATTTTGCCAGGCTAAGCTGGCCAGTGCCCAGGATATGATTTGCAATCGTTAATATCTCAGCCGGTTTTTTAGCCGGCATATAAGGTGTATACCTTTCGCTGCCAATTGCCAACAATAGTGGATGAACACCCGCTGCATCTACGGCGTGCACTTCTTTAACTCCGGGAATTTCTTTTGGAATGGCAGCTCCCGTCATTTCATGGATCAGCTCACCAAAGCTGGTATCTTCCTGGGGCGGCCTTCCCACTACAGTAAAAGGCCAAATAGCATTTTTGCGGGCATACACTTTGTGGACTTTCATCAAAGGAAATGAATGGCGGAGGCTATAATATCCAAGGTGATCACCAAAGGGACCTTCCGGTTTATTTTCTTCCGGGTACACCTCACCGGTAATAACAAAATCCGCATCGGTACTGATACAGAATCCATCCTTATAACAATACCTGAAACGCCTTCCGCCTAAAACCCCGGCGAAAGTCATTTCGCTTATGCCTTCGGGTAAGGGCATCACGGCTGATACGGTATGAGAAGGAGGCCCACCTATAAATACACTTACCTTTAATGGTAATCCCTTTTTATTCGCTTTAGTTTGATGTACCCCAATTCCCCTGTGTAATTGGTAATGAAGGCCAATTTCCTTATCCTGCAGGTATTCGTTACCGGAGAGTTGAACGCGGTACATTCCGAGGTTGGCTTTAATGATGCCTGGCGTATCGATATCTTCACTATATACCTGGGGTAGAGTAACGAAGGCACCGCCGTCCATTGGCCAGTGATGTATTTGGGGGATATCACTGATCTTAATTTCTTCAAAAAGTACCGGTTTTGATGACGGATTTTTAAGTGGTAACGCTTTGATCGCTGCCAGTCCGGTACC
>JAHEEX010000162.1 GCA_024640465.1 Sphingobacteriales bacterium
TTGAAACTCTCTTCTAACGATTTGCCTGAACTGATCTTCAGACGAAAACACTTTATTTGCCCTGTCCTGGGCCAGGATACGGGTAAATTCTGTGCGGTACTTTTTTCTTAAATCCAGCACTTGTTGCTGTTTCTCCAGTTGATCGCTGATATTTTTATTCCTTAGTACCCCCTTAACGTCTTCCCTGTACTTATTGAAAACAGGCCAGAATTTCTGGGCTTCTTCAGGAGTTAAATTTAATTCTTTTGTTATATAAGCCACTTCCATGGCCTGTATTTTTTTTTGGTCATCCATATTTCTTCCTTCATCTTCCTGGGCAGATGCCATAAATGGAAGAGATAGGAAAAGGCATAAAATGATGTAAATAGGTTTCATGATCTTCTTTTTAATTACACAGGGTTAAATATAATAGAGGTGTATTACTGATGTTAATTTGTGGCATTTCCCGCATCAGGGTTTTCAATTATATAATTATTGATGGCTTCATCCGGAAGGTCTTGTAATGCGGTGCGAATATCCGATTCATTTATTTCCAGGATAGCCAGATTTTGCCCTATCGAATCCACATCCATTTCAAAAACTTCACTTTCCACCAAGCCGTCAGTTTGATCAAGGAAATTGGATAAAGCATCCTGACTCAATTGAAGGCTGTCTTTTTCCGTATTTTCAACTTTTGCTAATGGTTGATTGCCCGATGGTATATTATCCCCAGACATACTACTATAAAGGTAAATAGCTCCGGCCAGGAAGGCAGTGATAACTGCGGCTGCTGCATAATTCAACCATTTTTTCCGTCCGCCCATACTGATTACCCGGGCTGGTTGGTTTTGGGCTGGGATGATGGATGATGGGATGTCAAGGTTTTCAAAATATCCTGCAGGAACAGTAAAAGGGTTTATTCTTTCAATTCCGGCCAGCAGAGGGGAAATGCTGTCTAATTCAGACTTTACGGTCTCCTCTTCATTTTCCCTGATTTTAGCCAGGATATTACCGGATAATCCTTCAAAATAGCCATTTGGAACCCTAAAAGGACCAGAAATCACTGGTTTTGACTCAAAAACAGTGTCATTAACTGTCTCAGCATCCAGTTCATGTTCCGCTTTAAGTAAATCGAGCATTCTTCCAGGAAAGAGCTCAAAATACCCTTCCGGTACGTGGAAGGGCATCCTGGCACTCAGGTTAGCGACGGCTGGGCTCAAACCCAATAATTCTTGTCCTATTTCAGGATTTCTTTTCATCACTTTATTAAGACTCTTTAAGTATGATCTGGTTTAATGGTTGAGTATGAAATCTTCAATTTTTTTAACGGCATGATGGTAACTGGCTTTTAGGGCGCCGGCAGAAGTTTCCAGCACACGGCTCATTTCTTCATAGGGCATTTCATCATAATACCTGAGATTGAATACTATACGTTGTTTTTCAGGTAATTGCTGAATGGCCAGTTGAAGTTTCCATTCCAGTTTTTGGGCATCAAAGCCCTTTTCAGCAACTAATTTGTTACTTAGGCCGGGTGCCATTTCATCAAAAGAAACTGAGGCCCTTTTTTTCTGTTGTTCCAGGAAACTGAGGCTTTCGTTGGTTGCGATCCGGTAAAGCCAGGTATACAGCTGGGCGTCTTCACGAAAATTTTCCAGACCCTTCCAGACCTTAATGAACATATTTTGTAAAACATCATTAGCGTCTTCATGGTCAACTACCATCCTGCGGATATGCCAGTATAATTTTTCCTGGTATTTTGTTATGATCGCAGTAAAAGCCTTTTCCTTGCTTTCCGGTATTTGGAAAAGACTGAGCAACTCCTGGTCATCTGCATTTACAGCCATAGGGGATAATTGGGGTTGCATAAAAATAGAGAAAACCAGTCGAAAGACTGGTTTTCAGGAAGAAAGTTTAATAAATTATATTTTACTTTTTTGCATTGTGGCAAAAAACTAACAAAAAAAATCAAGGCTTTGAAAAAATGGTTAAAAATGACGGCTGATGCCTAAACCCGCCGAACTCGCCGCAAAAAACATCCAATAAAAACAGTCTGCTGGCTCAAACAGCGCCGGGTTTTTAACGGCATCAGTCGCCATTTTTTTAACGCCATTTTTTCAAGGCCGCAGCAATCAACAATGTATAGACTAATTACCTAAACCGAATTTAATTTCCTGCCCATCACTTTTAAAGCGGCAGCCACAATATTATCTGTATCCAGCCCATATTTTTTCAGTAGTTCTGTAGGTTTTCCGCTTTCGCCAAAAGTATCCTGGGTGCCGATCATTTCAATGGGAACGGGATGATGGGTTGTTGATGTCCGGGCGATGCTTTCACCGAGACCACCAAGCACATTGTGTTCTTCTGCTGTAACCGCACATCCTGTCTTCTTTATGGAAGCCAGTACGGCTGCTTCATCAAGCGGTTTGATCGTATGTATATTGATCACTTCAACGGAAATTCCTTTTTCTTCCAATATGCGGCCTGCTTCAATGGCTTTCCAAACAAGGTGCCCACAGGCAAAAATGCTCACATCCGTTCCATGTGAAAAATGTTGTGCCTTGCCAATCACAAATGGTTCGTCGGCCGGTGAAAAGATGGGCCATACGGGACGGCCGAAGCGCAGGTAAACCGGTCCATCATAGTCTGCAATTGCCATTGTTGCTGCCTTGGTTTGGTTATAATCACAAGGCACTATCACCGTCATTCCGGGTAACATTTTCATGAGGCCAATATCTTCCAGGATTTGATGGGTAGCACCATCTTCTCCTAAGGTAAGCCCGGCATGTGAAGCACATATCTTGACATTTTTTCCAGAATAGGCAACAGATTGCCTGATCTGGTCGTACACACGGCCGGTTGAAAAATTTGCAAAGGTGGTAGTATAGGGAATTTTGCCACCAATGGCCAGGCCGGCAGCGACGCCAATCATATTCGCTTCTGCGATACCACACTGAATGAATCTTTCCGGGAAATCTTTGATGAAAGCGTTAAGTTTTAAAGATCCTGCCAGATCTGCAGTAAGTGCAACTACATTCTGATGGGTTTTGCCTAAAGCATGAATGCCATCACCAAATCCGCTTCTGGTATCTTTTTGTCCGGTAACCTGTATGTCTTTGAGCATGTGTGTTTTTTGAATGCCGCAAAGTAAAGCCAATCTTCCCGGTTTTAGGTAAGGGTTTGGACTTATTTTTCAACAGTTGTAGGCATTGAATGGGGATCAGTTCAGTTTAAAATTCTGGCGGGTGAACATTTTTTCGTCTGACTGCAGTTTTTGTTCCCATTTCCACGCTGTTTCCATGATATCGCTGAGGGAGAATGCAGGTTTCCAGCCCAATTCATTTTCGGCTTTATCCTTATTGGCATAAATGGCCACCACATCCCCTTCACGGCGTGGGCCGATCTTGTAGTTGAGTTTCAGGTTGTTCACTTTTTCAAATGCCTGTATGGCTTCCAGAACGGTGATGCCGTTCCCTGTTCCCAGGTTAAATACTTCACAGCCTGATTTATTTTTCTTATTGAGCAGGAATTGAAGTGCCAGGGTATGTGCATGGGCCAGGTCGCATACATGAATAAAATCGCGCAGGCATGAACCGTCACGTGTCGGGTAGTCGTTACCGTGAACGGTAAGTTGCGGGATTTTTCCGATGGCCGTTTGGGTGATAACCGGTGTCAGATTCTGGGGCCTGTCAATGGGCAGTTCCCCGATCAATGAAGACGGATGTGCGCCAGCAGGATTAAAATAACGAAGCAGGATACACTGTGTCGGGCTCTTCCTGGCGAATTCCTGGATAATGAGTTCGCCCATTTGTTTGGTGGAACCATAAGGTGATTCAGCTGGTTTCTGCGGAGTGCTTTCTGTTACAGGTATTGAATCCGGATTACCGTAAACCGTACACGAAGATGAGAAAACGAAATAAGGGATTTTATATTCTTCAATGCAACGCAGCAGGTTGATCAGTGATGTAAGGTTATTGTGATAATACATCAGCGGCTTTTCCACTGACTCGCCAACCGCTTTATATGCCGCGAAATGGATCACACCGGCTATATCATCATTCTCTGCGAAAATGGCATGCGTATCATCAAAATCGCACAGATCAACTTTATAGTTTTTTATTTTCTTACCGGTGATTTTTTCAACACCTTCAAGCAACTTATTGTTTGATCGAGAATTATTGTCAACCGAAATAACTTCAAATCCATGATCCATAAGATCAAGCAATGTGTGGGAACCAATATAACCGCAGCCACCGGTAACGAGGATCTTTTTCATGTAAGCTAAATTTCAACAGGTCAGTAATTAAACGCTGTTTAGCGTTTTAAAAAATATACTCAAGATACTAAGTCTGCCAGATATACGCCATATCCACTTTTCATCATGGGTTCTGCCAGTTTTAATAACTGTGTTTTATCGATGAATCCTTTGCGCCAGGCTATTTCTTCGATACAGGCGATCTTGAAACCCTGCCTTTGTTCAATAACCTGGATAAACAAAGATGCCTGCATCAGGGAATCAAAGGTTCCGGTATCCAGCCATGCCGTTCCTCTTTCCAGAATGGACACTTTAAGTTTTCCTCTTTTCAGGTATTCTTTATTGACATCTGTTATTTCATATTCACCCCGCGGGGAAGGCAGAAGATTCTTTGCAATGTCAACAACTTCATTATCGTAAAAATAGAGCCCTGGTACAGCAAAACGACTTTTAGGTTTTTCCGGTTTTTCTTCAATGGAAATGGCCGTCATATTCTTATCAAATTCCACTACGCCATATCGCTCAGGGTCGCTCACCTGGTATGCATAGACGATGCCGCCATCCGGATTGCTGTTTTTTTCCAGCATCAGTCCCAGGCCGATCCCATAAAAAATATTGTCACCTAATACAAGTGCAACGGAATCATCACCAATGAATTTTTCCCCTATCACAAATGCTTGCGCCAGCCCGTTGGGTACTGCCTGTTCTTCATAGCTTATTTGAAGGCCAAGATGGGAACCATCTCCAAACAGTTTTTTAAACTGGGGAAGATCGGTTGGCGTTGAAATGATCAGTATTTCCTTAATGCCGGCCAGCATAAGTGTTGATAAAGGGTAATAGATCATTGGTTTATCATACACCGGCATGATCTGTTTACTAATGGCATATGTAATGGGGTACAATCTTGTACCGGATCCTCCAGCTAAAATGATTCCTTTCATTGACGGATATATTAATTTTTCAGCCTAAAACGCAAAAATGGGTTTTTTTATTGACTGGTTTACAAAGGATAATAAAAAAGAGTAGTCCAAAATGGGTAATTATAAGCAAATTTCCCTGGAAGCTTATTTGTTGCCAACAGAATCAGCCTGCCAGAGAGCTCCATCTTTGTATGCGCGGATTCGTATATTTTCTTCAAATGGGATTGTTAATGTATCCTTATTTGGATTTGTCCATTTTCTTCCATTTACATGGGCATAAACAAGGAAACTATCCGTTTCGGATATCTTTTTTATATCCAGGATTTTAAGACCTAATCCTTTATAAAAAGGATATTTCAATTCCTGGTTTCGTGTGGAATAATACCTGGCAACGAGTGTTTCGGCTTCTTCTGTATCAGGAGGAAGAATGATTTCCTGGGTTTGTTGACTTGAGGTATCTGCAGTTTTGGAGTCAATGAATGTTTTATTTGAAACAGCACTGTCAGTTTTCTCTGTATTTTTTGACGACTGGTTTTGACACGCGAATAAGATTACAGACAAAAGAAAAATGACCAATGTTCTCATATTCGTTGCTAAAAAAACAAGCTAACAATTTTATAAATCAGCATAGCCATAAGAGCGCTTACCGGAATGGTAAGAATCCAGGCCCAGAGCAGGTTGATGGTAACCCCCCAACGAACAGCTGAAAGCCTTTTAGTGGCGCCAACTCCAATGATGGCACCTGTGATGGTATGGGTAGTACTAACAGGGATTTTCAACGCTTCAGTTACAAACAAAGTAATGGCACCAGCTGTTTCTGCAGCAACGCCTTCAAATGGCGTTACTTTAGTGATACGTGTTCCCATTGTCTTTATGATCTTCCAGCCACCACTCATTGTACCTAATGCGATGGCAGAATAACAGGCAAGGGGCACCCAAACCGGCATCTGGTCAAAGCTTTTAATTGATCCATGTGCAATCAATGCAGCAGTTATAATACCCATCACTTTTTGTGCATCGTTTCCACCATGTCCGATACTAAAGGCAGCTGATGAAACCAGTTGAAGGCGTTTAAACCATTTATTGGCCCTATTAGCATTAAGGGTATTCAGAAAAATAGTGAAAATGGCTAAAATGATAAGAATAGAAGCTAATAATATCCACTTAAAATTTTTGGAATAAAAAATTACCTGGTTGATATATGCTTCGTAATGGGTACCCTTAGCCAGTTTCTCCGGATTGAATTCAAGGTTTTTATACAGGAAAAATCCAACGCCAGCAATTACAGCCAATGCGATTATTTTCGGGATAATGCCTTTACGGAATGAATGAATGAACCATAAAGAAATAATGAATGCCATTAGCATACCAACGAGAGGAGCAACAAAAATAAACAAAACGGTTTTGAGAATCGGGTCTGAGTTTACAGCACTGAACCCTGCATGTGCAATGCCAGCTCCGGCAAAACCACCAATTAATGTATGCGATGAGGAAGATGGAATCCCAAACCACCAGGTGAAAAGGTTCCAGATAATAGCTGCCACCAGGCCTGAAAAAACAATAATCAAACCTGCCTGACCGGAAACCACATCTTCTTTAACAGTCTTAGCAATGGTGTTGGCTACACCATGATCTTTGAAAATAAAGAATGCGACAAAATTGAACACAGCTGCCCACACAACAGCCTGGAATGGCGTTAGTACTTTGGTGGATACAACGGTTGCAATGGAATTGGCCGCATCGTGAAACCCGTTGATATAATCAAAAATCAATGCGAGTGCTATGATTGTAATTAGAAAGGTCATAAATGGATATTGCGGATTATGCGTATTTAATGATGATGGACTCAATTACATTGCCCGCGTCTTCACATTTATCTGTGGCAATTTCCATCACCTGGTATATCTCGCGCAACTTCATTACTTCCTTGGCGTCAGGCTCTTCAGCAAATAATCTTTCAATGCTATGATCAAACAGATCATCAGCCTGGTTTTCAATGCTGTTTATTTTTACCAATGCCTCGGTCATGACCCTCAGGTTTTTCATATTTCTGAGTTCTTTAACCGCATTTCTTACCTGTTCCGCACTCAGGTAAATAAGTTCTGCAAATCGATGGAGGCCATGGTCTATCGGATCTACCCTGTAAAAATTAATTTTTTTAGCGCAAGCGTATATATAGTCTGCAATATCATCCAGCGAACTGGCCAGGTAATGGATATCTTCCCGGTCAAAGGGCGTAATAAAATTGCGTCCGAGTTCTGTAAAAATTTTATGTGTCAGTTCATCATTTTCATGCTCGAGATCCTCAATCTTACTGATAAGAGATGCCCTTTTGGCGAAATCAGGTTCATCAACCAGGTCTTTTAATAATTTTGCCATTTCCAATACCCTATCGCTTACCTGTTCGAAAAGGCTATAAAATACCCTGTCTTTTGGAAGGAAAATTTTCAGGAACGAGTTGGCTGCCATACAATAAAAATTTTTGCAAAATTAGACTTATTGATTCCTTAAATGAGGAGTCTTAAACAGATAATAATTCCTTAACATTGGGCCGGAATTCAATAAAATAAAAGGTAAACATATTTTAAGTGGTTAAATATATCGCAATAGCCGGGTTTTTTCTTAGTTTCTTTATTATTCCACAAAAAGTTGATGCTCAATTTCTTATGGACATGGTGGACACCACCAAAGCAGCAGGTAAGGGTGTTTTGGGAATTTATCAGCGATTTAATGAGATTCGGATCGGCGGATACATTCAGCCACAATACCAGGTGGCATCGGCTGAAGGCATCTCTTCTTATAGTGGAGGCGACTTTGCCAAATTTTCTGATAACCGGTTCATGCTGCGCAGGGGAAGGATCCGGTTTGATTATGCACGTCTAAATAAAGCCGAAAAACCACAGATTCAGTTTGTTTTCCAGTTTGATGGAACGGAAAGGGGAGTTTTTATTAGGGATTTCTGGGGACGATACTGGGAAAATAAATGGCAGTTATTTTATTTAACTATGGGTATGTTCGCCAGGCCATTTGGTTATGAAGTGAACCTGTCCTCAGCTGACAGGGAAGCTCCGGAAAGGGGTAGGGCGTCTCAAATCCTCATGAAAACAGAAAGGGATATTGGCATAATGGCCAGTTTTGAACCCAAAAAGACGACCAATTTTTTTAAAAATATTAAAATGGATGCCGGTTTTTTTAATGGACAGGGATTGACAAACCCAACAGATTTCGATTCTTATAA
>JAHEEX010000163.1 GCA_024640465.1 Sphingobacteriales bacterium
TCAATCGACGCTTTCTCAAACAGCGGAGCCTTTGCAGCAATGATCTCGGTAACCCAGCGGGAGAATTTACTGTACTGGCCGCGGGTTCCCTGCAGCAGGATCGCCTGTGGGCAAAGCTGCATGGCTTTTTTCATCGGCATAGCGGACCTCACCCCAAATTTCCGGGCTTCATAACTGCAGGTTGTTACTACACCCCTTTCACGACTGCCTCCAACAATTAAAGGTTTGCCCTTTAATGTGGGGTTATTGAGCAACTCAACTTCCACAAAGAAAGCGTCGAGGTCAAAATGTGCGATGAACCTTTGGGGGCTGGCCATAGGATACAAATCTACGCTTTTCCGGGGTGGCCCTAATTGCTTATCTTAGTCTAAATCATTTGATATGCCGATCACCTGGAACTGGTTGAGCTCCACCGTTTCCCCCCTCCAAAGCCTGATAGGTTTTTTGCAAAAGCAGTCTAAAACAAATGATGTACAGAAAAAACAAGTGATCATGGAACTGAGGGATAACCTCAACCTTTTTAAAGAGGCTTATGAAAAACCTATTACCTACGATAGACTGGTAGATCTTCTGTCAAATGATGCCTATAGAAATGCAGTAAAAGAAAATTTCCATTTCAAAAAGATCAAATCAGGGAATATCAGAAAGCATCATATAAAAGACGACCGGAATATGCGATACATTGACTGGACCGCGGAAAAATTAATGGATAAAATTGACGAGAAGATCCAGGCCCTGAAAAATCTAAAAAAACTCAATGGCGGATCTTTGGAAAAGGACAGCCAGCGTGTTTCATTAAAGATTAGTAACCTCTATTTTCGAATGAAACTGATGGCGGATTTTATTTATGCAAAAGATTAATGTAATATCATTTTTTTTTCACGCAAAGGCGCGAAAAAATATCATCCTAAAAACTTTGTGGCTTTTTAATCTTTGCGACTTTGCGTGAAATGCGCCTTTGCGAGAAATCGGTTAAGTCAGGTATACATCCAGCAAACCCTCAGGCAGATTTACCATTACCTGTTTGTTTTTATGATCAATCCCGATCAGTGTAGTTTCATGTAAGGGTATCAGCACCTCCTTACCTTGCATTTCCAGACGAAGTAATATTTGCAATGGCTGTTCGATAACTTCTAATACAGGGGCAAGTTCTTTCCCGTCATCCACAACCATATATCCCAGCAAAGACAACGGGGCATTCTTAGCGGCCAGTTTACGAACCATTGAATCCTCCAGCCAAACTCCTTTCTTCAGCAATAACCGGGCTTTCTCTTTGGTCATTAACCCATCCAGGCGCAGGTATACTTCCTCTTCATTTTTCACTCTTATTTCCTGCGGAAAATATGGCAACAATCTGCCCTCCCCGGTTTCCAGGAAAAAGGCCTCAACACCTTTAAATCCGGTTTTTTTACCCAGGTTATGCCGAAGGATCAATTCCCCCTCCACACCATAAGTGGCAACCAGCGTACCTATCTGGATATAATTGTCCATTTGGAGATAAAAAAGAAAAAGCCCCTTTGCGGAGGCTTTCTCTTATGAAACAGGTTTTGTTATTCTGATTTCGCTTCACCAGGTTTCCTTTCAAAACGACGCTGAGGAGCACCCCTGCGACCACCACCGCCTCTGCGGTTACGGGCAGATTCTTCCTGGCGTTGCCTGATTTTAGACTCATGTTCCTGATGCCAAACCTGGAATTTTTCCATAGCAGTGGCTTCATCAAACAAGCCGAGGGTTACACCCCGCAGCAAATGTTTAAGGAATAGAACACCTTTGTACGACAGAATCCTGCGTACTGTGTCTGTAGGCTGGGCACCTTTGTGCAGCCATTCAAGGGCTTTCTGACGATCAATCTGAACAGTTGCCGGAACAGTAAGTGGATTGTAAGTACCAATTTTCTGTATAAATTTCCCATCTCTGGGTGCACGGGCGTCGGCAACGACGATAAAATAAAAGGGTCTTTTCTTGCTTCCGTGACGCTGTAGTCTGATCTTAACCGACATAAAAAATAGAAATTTTTTGTGGGTTGTGAATAAATAGGTTTCAACTAAATAGTTTGCGAAGATAGCATTCGCGGCTCATTTCTCAAAACAAAAGTACAATCATTTAAAGATTTTTCAATCTTATCTGCGTCCCATACCCATTCGCCCCCCCATAGGCATTTTATTCATGCTCTTCATCATATCCCGCATTTGTTCAAACTGCTTCATAAACTGGTTAACATCTGAGATATCTTTACCGCAACCCTTTGCAATGCGCTTTTTACGGTTCATATCGATCAGATCGGGGTTTGCCCTTTCGGTTGGTGTCATTGAATGTATTATAGCCTCAACGCCTTTAAATGCATCATCGCTGATGTCCACATCTTTCATGGCCTTTCCAACTCCTGGAATCATCGACATCAGGTCTTTAAGGCTGCCCATTTTCTTGATTTGCTGTAACTGGTCGAGAAAATCCTGGAAGTCAAACTGATTTTTACGGATCTTCTTTTCAAGCTTGCGGGCCTGTTCTTCATCAAACTGCGACTGGGCTTTTTCAACCAACGTGGTTATATCTCCCATACCCAGGATCCGTTGAGCCATCCTCTCCGGATAAAATACATCCAGGGTTTCCATTTTCTCCCCACTACTCACAAATTTAATGGGCTCATTAACCGTATACCGGATCGACAAAGCCGCACCACCACGGGTATCGCCATCCAGTTTGGTCAATACCACGCCACTGAAATCAAGGCGGTCGTGGAAGGCCTTGGCGGTATTCACAGCGTCCTGGCCAGTCATTGAATCAACCACAAAAAGTATTTCCTGCGGCTGCATGGCAGCTTTGATATTGGCTACTTCCGTCATCATCACTTCATCAATCGCCAAACGGCCTGCAGTATCAATGATGACCACATTTTTATTCTTTGATTTGGCAACGGCAATGGCCTGTTTGGCAATGGAAACGGCATCTTTATTCTCCGGATCGCTGTAAACTTCCACATTGATCTGCTCACCCAGGATTTTCAACTGGTCGATTGCCGCGGGCCGGTATATATCACAGGCAACCAGCAAAGGTGATTTCCCTTTCTTTGTCTTCAGGTAATTGGCCAGTTTTCCACTAAAAGTTGTTTTACCCGAACCCTGTAAACCGGCTATCAATATCACTGCCGGATTTCCCTGCAGATTGAGTTCACTTTCCGTTCCGCCCATCAGTTCAGCCAACTCGTCCTTAACTATTTTGACCATTAGCTGGCCCGGACTGATGGCCGTGAGCACCTTCTGGCCCATGGCTTTTTCCCTTACTTTATCTGTAAACTCCTTGGCAATCTTAAAGTTCACATCGGCATCAATCAATGCCTTGCGAATCTCTTTAACAGTATTGGCCACATTCAGGTCAGTTACCCTGCCTTCGCCTTTGATCTGCTTGAAGGCCGACTCTAAACGCTCACTTAAATTTTCAAACATATGGTTGATTTTACCTGCAAAAAAAAGTGAACATCAATGATGTTCACTTAAACAGGTTGCGAAAATACAAAATCAAATCTTTGTATCGCTATCCAAGATAACTTCTTAAATGTTTGCTTCTGGAAGTGCTCCTGAGTTTGGTAATGGCTTTGTCTTTGATCTGGCGAACCCTTTCCCTGGTGAGGTTATACCGCTCACCAATATCTTCCAGGCTCATGGGATGATCGGTTCCGATACCAAAAAAGTACCGTAGAACCTCCTGCTGCCTGTCGGTTAGCGTATTCAGGGAACGCTCGATTTCCTGTTTCAGGGAATCGATATTGCCGATCTGCTCATCTGTTGCCTCGGCATTGGGATTTTCCATGACATCGATCAAGGTACTTTCTTCCCCTTCAGACAATGGTGAATCCATACTCACATGGCGGATAGAACTGCTAAGGGATGATGCGATTTCATCAATGTCCAGATCGAGCATTTCAGAAAGTTCTTCTACCGAAGGCTCACGCTCATACTGTTGCTCCAGCAGCTGGAAAGCCTTGTTAACCCTGTTGGTCAGCCCAACTTTGTTCAATGGAAGCCTTACAATCCTTGATTGTTCTGCCAGTGATTGCAGGATGCTCTGGCGAATCCACCAAACCGCATAAGAAATAAATTTGAAACCCCTTGTTTCATCAAAACGCTGTGCGGCTTTGATAAGGCCCAGGTTGCCTTCGTTGATCAGATCTGGTAAAGACAAACCCTGGTTTTGGTACTGTTTAGCCACAGATACAACAAAGCGCAGGTTGGCTTTTGTTAATCTTTCCAGGGCTTTTTGATCGCCTTGTTTAATACGCATGGCAAGCTGGACTTCTTCTTCTGCACTGATCATTTCCACTTTTCCAATTTCCTGCAAGTACTTCTCAAGGCTTTGCGATTCACGATTCGTAATTGATTTCGTGATTTTGAGTTGACGCATACTCATAAGCAAAGCTTTTTTTAGGGGTTAAGTAGCCGTCAGATTATGTACGGATTATCCCTACTAAAACGGTTTTGCCTTTAATATATTGTTATAACTACTATAAAGTAGTGGGCACGGGAAGTAAATTGTTAATTTATAACATAATGATTATCAACCTATTATAAACAATTTTGAAGCGATCAAGCATATTTATTCCCATATGGTAGTAAATAATCCTAAAAATATATTTTGATGATAGGGATATTTTTCTATTATTGCACACCCCGGTTGATATCAAAACCGATGAGGCTTAAACACGACCGTTAACAGAACAGAAAAAATGAGTAAACAAGTTTTCACGTTAGAATACCCTGTGAGATGTTCACCAACAATACTCTATGAATTTTTATCCACTCCGGCCGGATTACAGGAATGGTTTGCAGAAAAAGTTGATGAGCGTGATGGTGTTTTCAGTTTTACCTGGAATGGATCAACAGAAAAGGCAGACATGCTCGAAATGGAAGAAGATAAATTTATCCGTTTTCACTGGCATCATGCCCCGAAAAATGAATATTTTGAATTCTCCATTGAAAAATCTGAAGTATCTAATCAAACGATCCTGGTAATAAAGGATTTCTCCGAAAAGAAAGAAATTCCAGATCAGAAAAGACTTTGGGACTTCCAGGTAAACGACCTTTTTTACCGCATTGGAAGTTAGTTAGCCCTCAATATCTACATCATCCGGGTATTGTAAAAAGTTATTTTTTTAATATCCCGATGATCCTGTCAAAGGCTCCAGGCAATATTTCTTCCATTTTATTGAAATCCGACACCGGAAATTTGAGTGCAATTTTGGTGAAATCCCTGGCTTCATACAATGCCTGCCATTCATCCGCTTCTATCATTTGAACGGAGATATAATTGTCTTCGCCAAAATGATGCTCCCACTCGTCTGTGCCAATGCCTGCAAAAAACTCCAGTTCACTGATTTCCCTGAATTTTTCGATTATACGTTGATGATAGTGCTCCCGGAAATTGCCCTTTAAATGTAAGGTCATGCTGAAAAAATTCCCCCACCAGAACATTGTTCTGATCGCAAAAATATCATGCGGCCTGAAATAGCGCGGAAAATCAAGAATGACATATGGCAATTCCAGGTAACTCTCCCCTCGTGATATCTTTGGCGGAATGTCCATAACCTCATCCAACTCCTTTGCCATGGGCTGTATGCGCTGTTGCATTTCAAGGGATAACTTGCCAAAAAGCTGATAAACCTTATCAATAACCGCATTCTTTGTTAAAATGACCTGTGGATCTGTAACGAGGTTCAGTTCCTCTGTCGAAAGCCCTATTTTTGCATCGTTCATTCTGTAAAGATATTATTCATTTATTGCAAAGTAAAGGTGATTAAGAAACTCGACAAATTGATCCTGAAAGCTTTCATCGGGCCCTTCATTGCCACATTCTTCATCACCCTGTTTGTACTGGTGATGCAATTCTTCTGGAAATACATAGATGATCTTGTTGGTAAAGGCCTGGACCTGATCAGCATCCTGAAACTTACCAGCTATGTCACGGTTACGGCAATTCCGCTGGCGCTACCCCTCTCAATACTGCTTTCATCCATTATGACTTTTGGAAACCTGGGAGAGAGTTTTGAACTGGTGGCCATCAAATCCGCCGGAATCTCCTTACTCCGGTTTATGAGCCCATTGGTTTTTGTGAGCGCCTTCATTTGCATAACGGCATTCCTCATCCAGAACTATGTGATACCGGTAGCACAGCTCAAATTCACCACCATGCTTTATGATATACGGGTGGCGAAACCCGCATTTGACATTAAAGAAGGTATTTTTTATGATAAATTACCGGGATATGCCATCAAAGTAGGCACCAAAGAAAAAGACGGTGTTTCGATCGGCGATATCGTGATATATGAAAACCAGTCATCTCTCCAGGATAATATAATTGTTGCCAAAAAAGGCGTTATGCAACTTAGCGCTGATAAAAAATTCCTTGAATTCAACCTCGAGGATGGCTGGCGATACCAGGAAAAAGGGCCTTTCAGTTCGGTGGAAACAGACTTCTACCGACTTGGATTCAAAGAATATAAAAAATCATTCGACCTGAGTAGCTTTAGTGTATTAAAAACACCAGACAGTATTTTCAAGGGAAATTTCCAGATGCTCAATATAAAACAGTTGGACAAATCGGCCGACTCGCTTATAAAAGCTTCAGGTAAACCCATTCAGGCAAGGATGAACAGGGAAGTAAGCAGTTATTTTCTGAATGGCAAAAAAATGGATAGTGGGTGGAAATCCACTATTCCGCCACCAGTAATTTCTGCTGACATAAAATCTTATGAAGATCTGTTGCCAGACAGTGTATTTAATATCAGTTATAGCAGAGGGGCTGAAAAAATAAACCTGATCAAATCCTCCGTTGATATTATAGCTTCAGAATATGTAAAAAACCGAAAAGACCTTCGCTTTACGCTCATCGAATGGCATCGTAAATTTGCCTTGTCTTTTGCCTGTTTTGTCTTATTCATGATCGGTGCACCGTTGGGCTCCATTATCCGAAAAGGCGGACTGGGTATGCCTTTGGTAATAGCCGTGATCTTCTTCCTGATTTTCCACCTGCTCAATATGTTTGGTGAAAAATTCGTCAGGCAGGATGTGTTGACACCATTGGGTGGAATGTGGCTTTCTTCCATGGTTCTTGTACCTGTTGGGATCTTTCTAATTTACAAAGCCATTAATGATTCACAGCTTTTCAATACAGATTTTTATACAAGTGGATTTAAAGCATTTGCGCAGAAATTCAGGCTAATCAAAAAATGAAATTAACATTGAATTTCAGTTACCTTTAGTGAAATTTTTTTTATGGCTACCAGAAGGTCCTTTCTAAAAGCATCCGTACAAGGCAGTTTAGCTATTGGTGCAGTATCCATTTTACCAACAGTTTTAAGTTCCTGTTCTTCTTCCAAAAAAACATCCGGATCGGGCTCGGTATTCACAACACTTCCTAATCAGACCCCACTGCCTTATGCATATAATGCATTGGAACCCATCATAGATGCCCAAACTATGGAGATACATTATTCTAAGCATGCGGCAGCTTACTCAAAGAACCTGAAAGAAGCCATGGCGGCTGAGTCTGTTGCTGATGGTACATCTCTTGAAACCATTTTGGGAAAAGTTTCCGCTTATTCTGCAAAAATGCGCAATAATGGTGGCGGGCATTATAACCATGAGCTTTTCTGGAAATGTATGAAACCAAATGGTGAACAACAAGTTACCGGGAAATTACTAACAGCCATTGAGGCCAGTTTCAATTCTTTCGGAAATTTTAAAACCAAACTTACAGAATCCGCTATGACCCGTTTTGGAAGTGGCTGGGCCTGGCTATACCTCGATACTGATAAAAAATTACAAATCGCTTCTACACCTAACCAGGATAATCCTTTAATGGATCTGTCACCGGTAAAGGGAATTCCACTACTTGGTATAGATGTTTGGGAACATGCCTATTATCTGAAGTATCAAAACAAAAGAGCGGATTATATAGACAACTGGTTTAAAGTAATTAACTGGGATTTCGTGCAGAAAAGATATGAAACAGTTGCCTGATCATTTTTTTACCGACTGTTATTCTATAGCATGATAAACATCCGGATAATCTTTTTTTTATTGGCAGGAACCCTTTTCTTTTTCCTGCTATTACGCTTTCAGGGAAAATTGGAAACAAAGTTCTCCCCTGCCTCCATAGTTTCACTCGAACTGGCACATGATGCACAATCTGTGCAGGATATTACAACCATATGGAACGAGGAAGGAATGACCTCAAGAGCCAAAACCAATATACGGATTGACTTCTTATTTATTCCTTTTTATGCTATGCTCTTTTATACCCTTTGCGGAAGCATCTCCGTAAGAATGAATGGCATACCTGCGAAACTGGGTGTGCTACTGGCTTTCGGAAGCCT
>JAHEEX010000164.1 GCA_024640465.1 Sphingobacteriales bacterium
GTGGTGCCATTGCTGCGAGTGGCAAAGTTGATCATTCCCTGCTGGAAAAACTGAATGCCTTTGCTTATTACGATCAGGGCTACCCGAAATCACTGGCCAATGATTTTGGTACTGATATCATTTACCCGGTTATCAAACAATCCGGCCTCCCGCTGGCAGATTCCATGCGTACCTGCGTGGAACATATCGCGCAGCAGGTGCGTAGATCATTGGTTATGATCCTCGCGCAACAGGGAGAAGTGGATGCTGCTGATGCGAGAATGCTGGTAACAGGTGGTGGTGCTTTTAATACATTCCTGGTAAGCCGGATAACTGAACTGTTAGAACCTTACAAGTTAGTAACAGTGGTGGCAGACGACCGGCTCGCTAATTACAAGGAGGGGCTGATCATGGGATTCCTGGGAGTCCTGAGGTGGCGGGAAGAAAATACCGTGCTATCTTCGGTTACGGGGGCCCGTAAGGATAGTATTGGTGGGGCGTTGTGGATGGTGGAGGGGAAGTGAGGGAAAATCGAAAGTCGAAAGTGGGAAGTAAAAGGCAAAATACATTCAACGCAGAGAAAGGAAGACGCAGAGATACGCAGAGGAGTTGCTATGCTGGGCACCCCTCTCTGGAAGAGAGGGGAAGGGGGTGAGTTGGAAATTCGAAAATTCTTAGCGCTCTATATTCTTAACGGTTAATCATTAACCAAATTAGTATGCCCGCGGCTATTGTCATCAATAAAAATGCAAAACCGCCCAGTATATTAGATAGTTTTCCATTGGTATTATCACCCATAATTTTTTTGTTATTACAGATATGCAATATGATGCCTATCAGCACCGGGGCGGTAACGCCATATACAATTGCCGTTAAAATAAGTGCGCGGACGGGTGATATCCCGGTGAGATTTATCAGTAAGGCTGCCAGTATGGAAATGATCATCACCATATAAAAGCCTCTTGCTTCATGGAATTTTTTATCCAGTCCTTCTTTCCAGCCAAATGCCTCGCTTACCATGTATGACAAAGAACCGGCCAGTACCGGAACGGCAAGTAATCCGGTTCCTAAAACACCTATTGCAAATAATATAAAACTGAACCTGCCCGCCAGTGGTTTTAACGCGAGAGCAGCCTGGTCGACAGTTTGAATATCCCTCACACCGCCATTATACAATACCGTTCCGGTTGTAAGGATGATAAAATAAAATACCAGGTTTGAAAAAAGTATCCCGCCCCTGACATCTTTTTGCATACCATGAATGATGCGTTTATCAACGATCAGTTTTCTTTGTTTCACTTCTTCTACTTCCATGGAAGTCTGAAAGAAGAAAAGATAAGGCGAGATCGTTGTGCCCAGGATACCTACAATGATGGCAAAGTACTCTTTGTCCATGATAAGCCTGGGTATGAACGTATTTTTCAGGATTAGTACCCAATCCTGTTTAAAAAGAAAGGGAACAACAAGATAGCATAGTAAAGTAAGGCAGAGCCAACGAAGGATATTAGCGATCCGGCGATAGGGCAGTGCTACAATAAAATAGGTTAGGGTAACACCTATGATGATGCTGTAAACAGTTGCCGGTATCGCAGGTAATAACATATTGGCCACCGCACCCATACCAGCAAGATCTGCACCAATATTCAGGATAATGGCAGGGAAACTTAATAACACCATAACGGAAAGTAAAGGGCGCCCATAGTACCTCTTTATGACTCCGGTGAGGCCATGTTTTGTCACTAAACCAATGCGGGCACACATTTCCTGCAAGGCAGCCATGAGGGGATAGGTAAAAAAGGCGGTCCACAGGCTTGTAAGGCCAAATGCAGCACCTGCCTGGGAATAGGTGGCGATTCCGGAAGGATCATCATCACTGGCACCGGTGATGAGTCCCGGCCCGATAAATTTTGCTAAGATTGATCTTTTTACAGGGGCTTTTCTTTTTTCCGACATATATCCGGGTTGAAAATACCGGGTATTTAAAATTAGGTAAAATCCCCGTTGACAGGCCGGATTCATTTATTGATCATAATCATACATTTTTATTGATTTAGTCATAGATAGACGGTTTGTGTGGGGCTACCTTAACCCCAAAAACTACTGCATGCCAGATCCCGGTAAATTTCAACAACAGCGGGCGAGCAAGAAGTCTGCCCGGGATTATTCATTTTCTCCCGGGTCAATGGAAGAGATCGAGCAGTTCAAACTGCAACAGGCAAATTTCCGTGGACAGTATGAAGCTGTTTTCCCGGATCATGGTGCACCAAAGACCATCGTGATCATTCCTTCTTTAACACTGGATCAGCAAATACTCTCCAAGATTAAGGGACATGTTTATTATGAAGAAAGGATGCTCTGTATGCTGCTTTTATTGCGTATGCCGCATACGCATGTCATCTATTTAACCAGTGTTCCGGTTGATCCGATCATTGTGGATTATTACCTGCATTTATTGCCGGGTATAACAGGGTATCATGCCCGGCAAAGACTTACACTGCTGAGTTGTTATGATTCAGAAGCGCTTTCACTGACACAAAAAATCTTACAACGCCCCCGGCTCATAGAAAGAATCAGAAGATCAATACCACACGGGCACCTGGCACACCTGGCCTGTTTTAATGTTACCCCTTATGAGCGAACCTTATCTGTGAAACTCGGCATTCCCATTTATGGATGCGATCCTGATTTGTACGGATGGGGTACCAAGAGCCGCAGCAGGCAACTTTTCCGGGATTGTGAGATTCCATTACCTGAGGGTTTTGAAGATGTGCGTGACCAGGAAGAGATGGTGGAAGCATTAGCTGAGTTGAAAAGAAGAAACCCTTTGCTCGAAAAGGCTGTGATAAAAATGAATGATGGTTTCAGCGGGGAAGGCAATGCGGTTTTTTCCTATTTGGGAGCACCCATTGAAACGGGCATGCGAAACTGGATCAGGAAACAATTACCCGGCACACTGAAAATTGTTGCCAGCGACATGGATTATGAACAGTTCATCGGCAAGTTTGAGCAAATGCAGGGAATTGTGGAAGAATATATTGAGGGAAGTAATAAGCAATCTCCTTCCGTACAGTGCAGGATCACTCCATTGGGAAGGGTGGATGTTATTTCAACCCACGACCAGGTGCTTGGGGGAGAATCAGACCAGGTATTCCTGGGAGCGTATTTTCCCGCTTCACAGGAATACGGCAGTGAGATATCGGCAATGGGTAGACGAATTTCGGAAGAGCTTCGTGATAAAGGGGTGCTTGGGAGGTTTTCCATAGATTTTCTTTCTGTCAAAGAACCTTTTGGATGGAAACATTATGCTATTGAGATAAACCTCCGCAAGGGCGGCACCACACATCCATACCTGATGCTACAGTTCCTGACAGATGGGGAGTATAATGAACAAAACGGGGTGTACTATACCGCCAACGGGCAACCGAGATATTATTATGCAACGGATAACCTGTATAGTGAAAGGTATCACGGCTTAACACCGATAGACCTGCTCGAAGTGGCCATCAGTAACGGCCTTCATTTTGATGCAACGTTACAGGAAGGTGTGATGTTTCACCTCATCGGTGCATTGTCTCAATTTGGCAAACTGGGTTTGGTTTGTATCGGGGATAATGTTGAAAAAACAAAAAACATCTACCGGAATACAGTAGATGTTTTGAATAAACTCTAGGCGAAAATCGAAAGTGGAAAATCGAAAGTCGAAAGTGAATACATCAAACCGCAAAGAAAACAGGTTGCTATGGGATCCTGGTGAAATGTATTTTGCCTTTTACTTTCCATTTTCGATTTTCCACTTTTCACTTCCTAATATCCCCATTTCTTCATAATCGCCAGATCCTCTTTCACTGTTTCCAGTGGTTTCTTGCCCTGGTAAGATTCCTGCTCTATGATAAAATGTTTTGTGCCCCATTTCCTGCCCAGGTCTATTACTTCTTTCACCGGAACAATGCCCGCACCCAGAATGGTAGATTCGTATTTTTCATTTCCGCCTGAAGCCGCGATCTCGTCTTTAACGTGCATGGATTCAAAACGCCCCGGGTATTTTTTCATGATGTCCAGCGCTTTGGCGCCGCCATTGATCATATTGCCAATATCCAGCTGCTGCATAACCAGTTTGGAGTCGGTTTCACCAAGTATGATATCAAATATTGTCCGGCCGTTGAGTGTTTCGCTGAATTCAAAATCGTGGTTATGGTAGCCGAATTTCATTCCCGATTTATTGCATAATTCGCCGCATTTATTAAAGACCTCCATCATGCCTTTCATATCGTCGAAATTCTTGCGTTTGTCTTCCTGCAGCCAGGGGCTGATCACATATTTCTGGCCACAAATGGCGGCATCTTCTACCGTGTATTTCCAGGCATCCGTAAAGTCTTTTTTGGTGGCATCCCAGTGTTGTGCCGTCATAACTGTATGGCCGCTCGGCATGCTCATTCCGAGGTCATCGAGAATCTTTCTGAATTCTTTCGCATTCCAGCCATAGAACTTACGGTTTACATAGTTTGCGTGTTCCACATGCTTATAACCCATTTTGGCGAGCTCCTGTAAAGTGCCCATGGGATTGGTTTTCATGTCGTCGCGAATGGAATATAATTGAACACCGGTTAATTCACCCTTGGGAGCCATGGCGAGCAATTTGTTAGAAAGTAAAGTACTGCCGGCGATAGTGAATGCGCTGTTACGGATAAATGATCTTCGGGTTATAGACATATGGCAAATTTTATGAACAAGGTACTAAAAATTGTTTAACCGCATAAGAAACAAGGGTCGCGAAGAATTCCGGATTATATTTACAGATGCATCCGCCTCCGGCTTTACCGCACCAGTTATCAAAATCGGCGTTCCTGATTGGAATGCAATGTACCAAACGGCTTTGGTTGCAGAAAAATCAGCCTGGCGATATAGCCAGGACCCCGGAATCTGAGTACAATAGTTTCAGTAAAGGGAAATATGTGGGAGAACTAGCGAGGTCCTTATATCCTGATGGAAAAGATGCTTCGCCAATTGATTACGATTATAAAGCCGCACTGGAGAAAACCTACAGCTGGATACAATCCGGAGAGCAGGTTATATACGAAGCGTCTTTCCAGTACCAGGGATTGTTTGCCTCAGTGGATATCCTGGTAAAGCAGGGGAAACAGTGGCATGCATATGAAGTGAAGAGCAGTACATCCGTAAAAGAGCACCACTACCTTGATGCGGCCTTTCAATATTATGTAATGCAGGGTGCCGGTCTGGATATTTCAGGAATATCTGTGATCCATATCAACAATAAATATGTTCTGCATGGTGCATTAAACCTTAAACACCTTTTTCATAAAGTATCCATCAGGCACCAGGTATTGCAATTACAGGAAAGTATAGCCGAAAAAGTGCAGGATTTGCTTACAATCAGCAGCAGGCCTGAAGCGCAGGTGGTTGAAATCGGCCCGCATTGTATGATGCCTCATACATGTAACTTCATGGACCATTGCTGGGGGCATATCAGCAGCCCATCTGTATTTGACCTGGCACACCTGGGCATTTTGAAAAAATTTGAATTGTATCAACAGGGTTACGTAAAACTGGATGAGATCCCGGAAGGGTTTATCCTCAGTGCAGGGCAGCAACTGCAGATAAGAAGTACGCTGGGCCGGGAAGTGCATATCGATAGGGAAGCCCTGCGAAACTGGCTCGGTTCCCTGCATTATCCACTTCTGTTCATGGACTTTGAATGTTTTCAGCCTGCGGTGCCCCTGTATGAGGGCTCAAGGCCATTCCAACAGGTACCCTTCCAGTTTTCGGTTCACCGTCTCCGTGAGCAAGGTGCCGGATTGGAACATACAGCTTTTATAGGAGATCCGATTCCGGACCCCAGGCTTGATTTTTTGCAGGCATTACTTAAGGCTGTGGAGGGTGAGGGTACTGTACTGGCCTATAACCAGTCGTTTGAGATCAGCAGGCTGAAGGACCTGGCTATTCAGTTCCCTGAATATAAAGGACCTGTAAATGAATTGATCAAACGCATCCGCGATTTAATGGAACCTTTTCTGCAGAAATGGTATTATGCACCGGATATGCAAGGTTCTTATTCGATCAAGATGGTATTGCCGGCATTGGTTCCGGAATTAAGTTATGAGGGAATGGCGATTGCAGACGGGCAGGCGGCGAGCTATGCTTTTGAAAGTTTGATGTATGAGCAGGATGAAGAAAAAAAGGCAGCAATAAAGCGGGATTTGTTAGCTTATTGTAATTTGGATACTGAAGCGATGGTGAAAGTGTGGGAGATACTTATGCAGCAGGCATAAAAATCGAAAGTGGAAAATCGAAAATGAATACAGTGAGCGCAGAGAAAGGAGAACACAGAGTTACGCAGAAAAGCTGCTATGATAGGCCCCCCTCTCTGGAAGAGAGGGGAAGGGGGTGAGTTGGAAACCGCTAAGAAAAGCTAAGAAAATACAATGGGAACAACAGAAGAAATTATTGCACAAACAAAGAAATGGATATCCGATGTAGTGATCGGGTGTAATTTATGTCCCTTTGCGTCGGTGCCTTATAAAAAAGGGAGCATCCATTATGCCGTTGAATATTCCACCGATCTAAACTCCTGCCTGCAGGCCTTGATCCTGGAGTGCCAGCGGCTGGATGAGGATGAATCCATAGAAACCAGTTTATTGATCTTCCCGGAGGCTTTTGCAGATTTCGAAGATTACCTTGATATGGTAGACATGGCCGAAGCATTGATGGACGACCAGGACTATGAAGGTGTTTACCAGGTAGCCAGTTTTCATCCGGAATACCGTTTTGCCGATGCCCCGGATAATGACCCCGCAAATTATACTAACCGTTCTGTATACCCGATGTTGCACCTGCTTAGGGAAGACAGCCTCGAAAAGGCAATTGATAGCCATCCGGACGCAGAAGCTATCCCGGAGCGTAATATTGTCTTTGCCCGTGAAAAAGGGTTAGCGTATATGAAATTGCTCCGGGATACCTGTTTAACCGCAAATTAATCCCGCCTTCGCTAAAGCTATGGCGGGCTAACAAGAACGCTAAGTTTTATTCATGAACCGCTAGAATCGGCACATCGGTGTGGTACACCAGTTTTTCTGTATGCGTGCTTTTGAATATATCGCCTGCAAAATTATGCCAGCGAGGAACGGTAATGATCAGGTTGGCATTTTGATCTTTTACGTAATTACTGATGCCTTTTACAAAATCATTTTTTTCCAGGAAACTGTATTGGGGATTTAATCCAACCAGTAATTTATCCATTTGTTCTTTTTCGGCTTTATGATTGTCGCCCAGTTTATTGGCAGGAGATTCATCTATATGTATCACATGCAATTCAGGCCGGAACAGGTCGAGCATTTGCCGAAGGGAAGTAATGGGTGTTGTTTGTTCTACATTTTTAAAATCACTGGCAAAAACAGCTTTTGTTATTCGCTTATACGATGCACCTGGTGGAATGATCAGTACAGGGAAACTGATTTTCCTGATCACTTTCAGGGTATTGCTGCCGATCAGGATTTGATCGAGTTTAGAACTGCCACTGATGCCCATAATAACCAGCTGTGCATCTGCATGCCTGACCAGTAATTCAAGGTTATTTGGCAAGTTGCCTTCTTCTGCCAGGATGGAAATTTTGGCAGGGGTCAGGAAAAGCAGGTCTTTCCTGATATTATTCAATGCCGCTTCCGTTATGGTTTTACGTGCTTCGTCATCAGCAGACAGCGGGCTGCCATCAGCGCCGGCAGTATATTTTGCATATACATGATAGAGCAGGAGTTCGCTATCCTTGATATCGGCAGACATTTGCGCAGCAAAATAAGCTGCATTACGTGAAACATCTGAGAAGTCGATGGGTACAATCATCTTTTTCATAATGAATATTTTAGATTTCAGGTCGAGACCCAATTCCATTTCGTTCATACCTCAGATATTTAACGTACAATTCTGCCTCTAAGGTATGCCATCGGGTGCCCGGGGGAGATGATCTAGATCATGAAAAAAGGCTGAGCGTTGTCATATGGGGTTACCGGATTATTTTTACCAGTTTTCTGCCTGCTTTTTAATGCTTTATCTTTAGAAAATGGGTAATTCTACTGGTTCATTTTCGGATTCTTTTTTTGCTGCACCCCAGCGGGAGGTTTTACTTTCTGCAGGAAAGGCATTATTGCCCTGCTATTTCAGGAAAGTGCATTATACTGTAGCGCTTTTTAAGACCAGTAGAGCGGCGCTGGAGAAAATATTAACCGGTACTGATCTGGTCCCTGCTTTGAAATGGGGTAACCATTATATGGTAGCGCTTGGATTGATCCGGTATGCATCAACCGATCTGGGGGCATATGATGAAGTGATACTTTCTGTTCCTTCCATTCCGGGAAAGGGT
>JAHEEX010000165.1 GCA_024640465.1 Sphingobacteriales bacterium
TGGCCCTGAGGAGGGCTATCATTTGTCAAAGGATCTTGCAGACCAGGCCATCAAAATGATCAGTGATCAGAAATCTGCGAATCCAAGCAAGCCCTGGTATATGTGGTATTGTCCTGGTGCAAATCATGCACCGCATCAGGCTCCTAAGGATTACATTGCCAAATACAAAGGCAAATTTGATGACGGGTATGATGCTTACCGCAAATGGGTATTGCCCCGTATGATTGAGAAAGGGATATTGCCAAAAGACACTAAGCTCACAGATTTTAACCCGATGCCAAAAGACCAGGCTGTCGATGCAGATTTTGTACGTCCCTGGGAGAGTCTCTCTGCAGACGAAAAGAAATTATTCTCCCGTTTGTGTGAAGTATATGCCGCATTTTCTGAATATACCGATGTGCAGATTGGCCGCATCATTGACCATCTGAAAGCAACCGGTCAGTATGAAAATACTATTATCATGTATGCGTCAGATAATGGAGCTTCAGGCGAAGGAAGCCCAAGTGGTTCTGTGAATGAAAATAAATTTTTCAATGGTTTTCCTGACGAGTTAACGGAGAACATGAAATTGATCAACGAGTTGGGTGGACCAAACACTTACGAGCACTATCCTACAGGTTGGGCAGCGGCGCTTTCTACACCTTTCAAAATGTTCAAGCGTTATTCAAATTATGCCGGTGGCACAGAATGTCCTTTAGTCATTTCCTGGCCCAAGGGTATTAAAGCACGTGGCGAAGTGCGCAACCAGTATCACCATGCGGTAGACATCGTACCTACCATTCTTGAAATCTGCGGGCTCGAAATGCCAAAGGTTTACAAAGGGGTTGAGCAGTATCCATTGTCTGGAGTTTCAATGAAGTATTCTTTCGATGCCAAGCCAAATGATCCTACCCAGAAGCATGTACAATATTATACGATGCTGGGAACACGTGCTATTTGGCAAGATGGCTGGAAAGCTGTTGCGGTGCATTCGCCGTTATCTGGTAAGGGGAAATTCGACCAGGATAAATGGGAGTTGTATCATGTAGAGGTTGACCGTTCAGAATCAAATGACCTTGCAAAAGAAAATCCTGAAAAACTGGAGGCATTGAAAAAATTATACATGGAGGAGGCAAATAAAAACCAGGCATTGCCACTGGATGACCGCTCTGCGACAGATATTTTAACAATTGAACGGCCAACGGAAGAAGTAGCAAAGGATTCTTATACCTATTATCCGCACACCAGTTCCGTACCAGAAGCGGTGGCAGTGAATGTAAGAGGAAAGTCTTATAAGATATTAGCCAACGTGAATATTACCGATGCGAATGCTTCGGGAGTAATTTTTGCCCATGGCTCCAGGTTTGGCGGTCATAGTTTATTCATAAAAGACCGCAAGTTGTATTATGTCTATAATTTTCTTGGTATAACCCAACAACAATTGCTTTCGAAAGCGCCATTGAAGCCAGGCAAATACACCTTTGGAATGGAGTTCAATAAAGAAAAGGCGGGTACCCACGGAGAGTCAATAGGAACTGCCAAACTCTATGTAAACGACAAGGAAGTTGCTTCTGGCCCAATGACAGCACAGGTGGGTAAATTCACTTTGGTGGGAGATGGTTTATGTGTTGGTTATGACAGTGGAGATCCTGTAAGTACATTATATAAATCACCCGGTGAATTCAAAGGCGGTAGTATTTCCTTTGTAAAAGTCAGTACTGGAAAAGAACAGTATATGGATCTGGAAAGGGAAGCTGCAAGGGCCTTCAGCAAAGAGTAAAAATTTCCTAATGAATCCTGTAATCCCATATCAGGACTAAAGATCAGATTCTTGAATACAACGGTCATCTTTCGATATTTTCGGAATGATGACCGTTGTGATTTAATATAATAAGCCGTGCTTCTGCAAAAAATCTAAAAAAGGGATTAATCTTGCTATGGGTGAATATTTCAATTAGATTGCTATAATCTAGGATACCTTAAGGAAAGAATCTTTATCTGCAATATTCAAAAAAGACCAATGAAATCTGAAGAACTAAGGAACCTGCAGGCTCCGCTTAAAGAAAAATATAAGGAAGAACCGGGGGCAGCGTTGATCACCCTGAAAGCGAAAGGAAGAATTGGCGAGAATGTTTCCTGTAAGGTAGAAACGGGTCGTGCATTTGCAGAAGCCGGTCTTCATCCGGCAACTGGGGGCGATGGCATGTTAATCTGTTCCGGCGATATGCTTCTTGAGGCCCTGGTGGCCTGCGCGGGCGTTACCGTCTCGGCTGTATCAACCGCCATTGGCGTAGAAATCAAATCTGGTGTTGTAAGGGCAGAAGGAGATCTTGATTTCCGGGGAACTCTTGGGATGTCAAAAGATGTGCCTGTCGGTTTCGTTAAGATCCGGCTGGCGTTTGACCTCGAAACAGATGCAACGGCGGAGCAGATAGAATCACTTAAAAAACTTACCGAAAGATACTGCGTGGTGTACCAGACACTTTTACATGGAGTTTCGGTTTCAACAGAATTTGCAGTGGCAGGATAACCAATTTATTTAAGTGTGTTGGCCGGTTAGTAAGTTAGTCAATGAGTGCATTAGATAAGTAGGTCAGAGGTGATCTCTATCTTATTTATCTAATACACTCCCCGGCTAACATACTAACCGGCCAGCACACTAGAATGGGTTATGGGAGCAATACCTTGTCAATCACATGTACAACGCCATTGCGCGCCATGATATTCGTTCCAATAATATTTGATGCTGTAGTGTTTGTCTTTCCTTTAACTGTAGCACCTCCTGTCAGTCCTATGGTAACGGTTGCTCCATTGGCGGTAGCTGGTGTTGCACCATTGGTAAGGTCTGAAGAGAACACCCTGCCAGGTATCACATGATAGGTAAGTATTGACGCCAGTGTGTTAGGATCAGCAGCATTGATCGCAGCGATATTGGCGAAACCAGCGGCAATGAATGCATCATTGGTTGGAGCAAATACCGTGAAGGGGCCACCGGAAGAGAGGATCTGGGCCACATTGGTAGATCCTGTGCTTGCGCGTAATACCGCAGCTACCAGGAAGCTGAAATTTGAATTGGCCTGGGCAACTTCAACTATATTACCTGCAGGTGGAAGCAGCACCCTTGAGATCAGGTGGATCACGCCATTGCTGGCGTCAATATCTGCCTGGGTAACATTGATGCCATTTACATAAACACCTGTTGCGTTCTTGGTAACAAAAACAGAATCACCGCTTGCAGTAATGACTTTTGCGTTAGGTCCAGCAGGAACATTAGCCGCAAAAACTTCGGCTGGCAATGTATGGTATAATAAGATGGTTTGTAATTGTGCTGCTGTAAGCGTATTGATGGTTGATGCAGTGATGCCAGATGCTGCAAACGCATCATCCGTAGGCGCAAATACGGTGTATGGACCAGCTCCATCCAGCGTGGTGGCCAGGTTGGCCTTTACTACTGCTGATTCCAGTAAACTCAGATTGGCGCCTGCAACCACCTGGGACGTAATGGTGGGCGGGGCAGCAGGTGTGTTATCGTCTTCCTTATCGCAGGAAGAAACTGCAAATACCAGCAAAGAAAGGGACAGTATGGACATTAAGCTTCTCAATTTCATAGATCTTGTTTTAGTGTTTAAATAGATTTTTGTTTAAATTTTAGTATTCAATGTTTAAACAATAATACAAGGGAAAGGTTCAAAACTTTTTATAGCCTTTAGTTATAGCGGCAATGCGGGGCGTGAAAAATAAAATCGGCATGAATGATATATATTTAATTCATGCATGCTTTTCTCGGGATCATTTTTCATTTTATCGGCGGATTTGCTTCTGGCAGCTTCTATGTTCCTTTTAAAAAGGTAAAAGGCTGGCATTGGGAGAGTTACTGGATCATCGGCGGACTGTTCTCCTGGCTGGTTGTACCTCCGCTTGCCGCCTGGCTGACTGTACCGGGATTTGAAGCCATTATCAGTGCCAGTTCCGGGGATACCATTAAATACACCATGTTGTTTGGGGTACTTTGGGGATTTGGAGGGCTAACCTATGGGCTTGGAGTCAGGTACCTGGGCATGTCGCTGGGCAATTCTGTGGTATTGGGTTTCTGCTCCGCGTTCGGAGCATTGGTACCTTCTATTTATTACAGTATCTATCCTACGGCCGGTAAAACCTCCTTTCATGATCTCCTTACCACCACCTGGGGCAGGATCGTGTTGGCCGGTGTAATCGTTTGCCTGCTGGGGATCTATATCTGTGGCAGGGCGGGCCTGATGAAGGAAAAAGAAATGCCGGAGGAGGAAAAAAAGAAATCGGTCACCGAATTCAACCTGGTCAAGGGGCTAGTTGTTGCGATCTTTTCAGGGATCATGAGTGCCTGTTTCAATTTTGGCATTGAGGCCGGGAAGCCGATGGCGGAAGCTGCAGTGGCCGCCGGAATGAATCCCCTGTTTCAGAATAATGTGACTTATGTAGTGCTGTTGTGGGGGGGACTGGCCACCAATTTCATCTGGTGCATGATACTTAACACCAGGAACAAAACTTTTGGAGACTACATCAATTCCAGGACGCCGTTACTCAACAATTATTTTTTTGCGGGTCTGGCCGGCACAACCTGGTTCATGCAATTCTTTTTTTATGGAATGGGCGAAAGCAAGCTGGGCAATGGAGCCAGCAGCTGGATCCTGCATATGGCATTCATCATCCTGATAGCGAATATGTGGGGTATTGTTTTAAAAGAATGGAAAGGTGTGAGCAGTAAGACCAAGGCAACCATTACAGCAGGTATCGCCACCATTATCCTGTCAGTTATTTTGGTAGGAATAGGAAATTCCCTGAAATGATCTCCTATTGATGTTTGGTACTGAATCCAAAAACTCCATTGACAGCAAGATAATTATCATGGGCCGATGCGTTCAATCCAAGCCCACCGGTAACGCCTACCTGAAAATTGTCATTGGCTGTATAGGCAAGGCTCAGATCGAAATTGTGCAATGGCGCCGATTTCCCAATGAAACCAAACAGGGAGGTTGATACACTCCATTTGCTGGTCATATCAAAACTGTGTAATACATTGTAAATCGCAGAGGGTGTTGTGCTGAACCCATCCCAAAAAAATCCTCCTGTAAGTATAAGCTGGGATCGCTTGCCTATTGACCTGGTTCCACTCAGCTGAATGGTGGGAGCAATATGTTTTGCTGCATAGTCTTTGCTGGCAAGATTGGGAAATGCAATTTGTGCTTCCCCGATCAAAGACGATTTTCCATCGTTAGTACTCTTTAGAAGATAATTCACCCCAAACAGAACAGGTTCAATACCATTAGTATGAGCTGAGGTATCGGGTAATTTTAAGTGTGTGGTGATCAGGTTAAATTCTGTGCTGACATTTATTCTGTTGGATAGACCGTATCTGACTACCATGTTTGGATATACTGTTGTGGCCAGGTTTGGTGAAATATTCTCATGTCCTATTTCCCATTCTGCCTGCAGATAATGTGCAGGAATACTGATCTCATTGTCAGATTTATTTCTCCGGCCCCTTTTTATCTTTTTCTTCACCTGGGCATGCAGGCTGCTCATGCAAAACATAAAAGCCAACAGCCAAAGGATCTTTTGCATGTTGATTTATTTCAGAGTCATGATCCCAACCAGTTTTTCCTGATGGCAGCCTGAAGCGGGTCGGGGGAAAATTTAAGGTACGAATTATACGTTTTGTAACATTCTGGTATCATCTGTTAACTTAAGGAATGTTAATTTGAGTTATCCGGAACAGGATATGCAGGAAATGTTCCCCGGACGGCATCTAAAGAGAAATGGTGCCACTGGCATCCTTCAATGTTTTTTGTATGAAATGGTTAAATCCTAGTGTTTTTGCGGCGTTCGCTTTCCTGGTTCTTTCATCTTTCAAGCCCTCTGAACCACCCGTTTCTTTATACGTCTCCAGCTTTGAAAATGTATTGGGAACTTCTTTTGACCTGAAGGTCAAAGCAGTATCAGAAAGCAGGTCCGATCTTGCAGAACAGGTTGCGCTGAGCGAAATAGACAGGCTGTCTTCCATATTGAGCACATATGACCCAAAAAGTGAATTCAGCCGCTGGCAGGCCACCCGGGGAGAACCTGTAAAAATTTCGAAGGAACTGTATGAAGTATTTGAACTCTTCGATACATGGCGGGCTAATACACATGGTGCTTTGGATCCTGCAGCAGGTAGGATCATTCAATTATGGAAAACTGCAGAAACAAAGCAGGAACTCCCTACCGCGGCTGAGCTGGCCTCTGCTGTTGCTGAAGTGCATCAGCAGCATTGGATACTTGATCCCAGGGGCAATACTGCCAGGCACATCACTTCAACCCCACTTGTGCTGAATAGCTTTGTAAAATCATATATCATTAATAAGGTGGCGGAAAAGGTAATGGGTATTGACGGTATAACTGCTGCCGTAGTGAATATTGGCGGTGATATTGTTATCGCCGGTGATCACCGGGAAACGGTAAGGGTAATTGATCCGCTGGCTCATGGTGAGAACGATATCCCTTTGTCAACACTTGACCTGAAGGGAAAGGCGATCGCTACCAGCGGGAACTACAGGCGGGGTTTTTCCATACATGGAGAATGGTACTCCCATATTGTTGATCCGAGAACAGGTATGCCTGCAGGACATGTGCTCAGTGCTGCCGTTATAGCGGATAATGCCACTGACGCAGGGGCGCTAGCCACCGCATTCAATATCCTTACGCCCGGAGAAGCAAAACAACTGGCTGTTGAAAAAAAGGCCGAATACCAGATCATTACGGCAGATGGAGCGAGAATAGAATCCGATGGATGGAAAAAGCTTGTGAAAACTTCAAAGGCATCCCTGCCGAAAACCTTAGTTAAAAATAGCAGCCAGTTGATGTGGAACAAGGATTACGAAGTGGCCGTGAATCTTGAACTCATGAGATTTGAAGAAAGATCACGCAGGCCATTTGTGGCCATCTGGGTGGAAGACAGCAAGAAGAATACTGTACGTACGGTGGCACTTTGGTTCAACAAACCGCGCTGGTTGCCAGACCTGAAAGAATGGTTCCACAAGAACAGCGGCAGATACCAGAACGGAACCAAAGATGTGTTCAGTATCAGCAGTGCAACAAGGCCCCCGGGTACCTATACCATCAAATGGGATGGTAAAAATGATGATGGCGATTATGTGCCGCCTGGCAATTATACTGTGTATATTGAAGTGGCCAGGGAACACGGAACCTACCAGATCATGAAGCAGGATATCGCCTGCAAGGGTAAAGTGCAGAAATTCGATATTCCGGGTAATGCAGAAGTAAGTGCAGCTTCCGTGGAATACAGAAAGGTCACGAACAGTAATGAGTAAGATGGGAACATTTCAACAGGCACCGGATTCAAATGGGAAGTCAAAGGCGGTAAGAAGAACAGTTTCTTCCGTATCGCGCTGGCTGCACATCTATCTTTCCATGGGCAGCTTTTTTATCATATTTTTTTTCTCGCTTACCGGCATCACCCTTAACCATACGGAGTGGTTTGAAAACCAGCAGAAAACAACTACCGCAAAAGGCCAGCTGGATGTGAAATGGGTGAATATGCCGGATACTACAAAGATCGCTAAGCTGGAAATTGTTGAATTGCTCAGGAACAAGCACAGGATCACCGGAGCCATCAGTGAATTTGTGACTGATGATTACCAGTGTACCATTTCTTTCAATGGACCTGGTTATACGGCTGACGCTTTTGTTAACCGGGAAGACGGGAGCTATGCGCTAACGGAAACGCATACCGGTTTATTCGGGATCATGAACGATCTGCATAAGGGCCGTGATTCAGGAAAAGCCTGGAAATGGGTGATCGACATTTCAGCGGTGCTCATGATACTGGTATCACTAACAGGCTTGCTGATGTTGTTCTTCCTTAAAAAGAAAAGAATGGCGGGTATCCTGGTGGCCATTGCAGGAACCATATTGGTTCTTATTATTTACATGATCTGGGTACCCTGATCAGAAACCAATGATTGTTTTGAGTTTTCCCCAAAGCTCATTGTCAAAACTTGAGAGGGCAAGCATGGAATTTCCCGCTGATTCCCCCATCCTTATTACCACTAGTTTCTGAGAGGGAACCACATAAACCTTCTGGTCATTCTTACCCAGGGCTGCAAACATATCTGAAGGCGCATTCGGCGTCAAAGCACCATTCAGTACCAGCTGGACCGTGGGCAGCATATATGATGGTTTTCCATTCAGCCAGGTCAGATATCCATATGACAGATTAAGACTCTGTGAGGTATTGGTCTGATCATTGAA
>JAHEEX010000166.1 GCA_024640465.1 Sphingobacteriales bacterium
ACACCAGTTTTCTGATAGACGCTTAATCCCTGGTATGTAAATGGATTTTTAGTAATAAGGTTCGCCATACCATTGATCGCATTCATGCCGTATAATGCAGATGCTGCCCCGGGTGTTATTTCAACACTTTGGACATCCAGTTCTGTTGGGCCTATGGCATTACCCAGGGGCACGCCAAGGGTTGCAGCCTGCATATCTATCCCATCAACCAATTGCATAAACCGAAAATTATTGGGGATATTGAATCCCCTGGTATTGGGTACTTTAAATGTGAGGCTTGAGGTAATCATTTGTACACCTTTCACATTTTCCAGTGCGTCATAAAACGAGGGAGCAGGTGTTTCTTTTATGGCCCTGATGTCGAGTTTTTCGATCGCAACCGGAGATTTAAGTATGCTCTCAGGGACCCGGGACGCTGAAACTACAATTTCATTCCCTAGCACTGTTTGTGTTGCCAGAGAAATCTGCAGGGATGATCCTAGGGAATTTACTTCCAGCTCCTGCTGCTGAAATCCAACTGAAGTAAAAACAAGTGTAAACGGAAGCTTTGTTTTAGTCCTTAACAGAAACTCTCCTTTACTGTTTGTAACGGTTCCGGTAACAGTACCCTTAACCGTCACACTTACATCACTGAGTGGTACAGATTTCACGCTTTCAGAAACCTGCCCGGATACTTCAATGAGATTTCCCTCCTGTGAAAAAATAAAACCAGGAATTAAAGAAAACAAAAAGAAAAAAACCGGGAATATGAAAAAACGACGCCTTTCAATCCGAACAGGTTCAAAAAAATGTGTCGGTTTTTGTTGAATTAAAATTCCAATCTTAAAATAATTTGTATTTATAACCTTCATAGTATTTTATATTAGTGCACTAAATTAGTAGACTTTTAAGGCAAATTTTTTTAGTAGTTTAAACCCATATTACTGCAGGCATATGGCGACAATATATTAAAGTCTCACTTGGGGCATACTGTATATTCATCATCATAGAAATAGTTTTAAAGGGACAAAAATATTAATTTTATTTAGTCTACCTAATTAGTAGGCTTATATTTTTTAAATATTTTAGAGGATTTTCACCAGGATTTTCATACTCCAGAATATGACGAGCAATCCAAGCAGGATAAATGAGGTTTTTCTGGGTAATTTACCGGCCAGTCGCGCTGCTAATGGCGCTGCAATCAATCCTCCGACAACCAAAGCAAGAATAACCTGCCAGTGGCTCACACCCAGCAAAGTAAAAAAGGTAAATGCACTGGCAAGGGTTACAAAAAATTCAGTGAGGCTTACTGAACCAATTACATATTTAGGACTTCTTCCTTTAGTTATTAATGTTGTAGTAACAATAGGCCCCCAACCACCGCCGCCAAATGAATCTAAAAATCCACCTGCGCCAGCAAGCCATCCATAATGCTTGAATTTTTTAACCGGTCTTTGTGCACGAAATGCATTTATTAAAATCCGGATGCCCAGAAAAAGTGTATATGCAGCCATTATTGGCCTGATATAATCTATATGTGTTTTACCAAGTTGTGTCAAAAGAATCGCGCCCAATACAGCGCCAATAACGCCGGGAATAAGAAGGGCCTTAAATAATTTTTTATTGACATTTCCGAATTTATAGTGGCTATAACCGGAAGCGCCGCTGGCAAACATTTCGGCTGTATGAATACTACCACTTATGGCTGCCGGATTTAATCCGGCTGATAACAATATGGTTGCACTGGTTACACCATAACCCATACCGAGTGCTCCATCAACCAATTGCGCCAGGAAACCGGCTAAAACCATCCATGGAAAATTTTTATCAAGCGTCTGATACCATTCAACAGTGCCATCCGCCATTTCACGCAAGGGCAGGTAAGAAAAGATAAAATGGCCAATCAACATTACTGCAAAAACGGAAACAGAATAAGAAGCAATTTTTTTCCAACGGTTATCTTTTTCCGGATTACCATTCTGTACCAATACTTTGGTAATAGCATTCATCTTTCTGACTTTGTATTCAAAATTCCCTTTCAGCTCATTCCTGATCTTGTGCAGGTTTTCCAATACTTCGTCAAGCTCATCAGGCAATGATTCCTGTAATACCTGTTTAATTCTTTTAGCTGCTGTGGGGGATTTGCCATTGGTTGAAATGGCAATTTTAAGGTTGCCTTTTTGTACGATACTGCCCAGGTAAAAATCACACATTTCCGGAGTATCAGCCACATTAACAAGAATATTCCGGTTAGAAGCAAGGCTGCGGATATGGTCATTTATCATATTATTATCTGTAGCAATAATGACCAGGTTCTTATCATCAAGGTCTTCTTCCTCAAATACTCTTTCAACTAATGAACAGTTAGGGTAATTGTTGATTAGATCCCGGACATCTTCTTTTACCCGGTCTGCAACAATGGTGATATTCATCTCAGGAGAATTAGACAAAAGGGACTGAAGTTTTTCCTGTCCAACATTGCCTGCCCCAACCAATAATAATTTTAATTGATCCTGTTTCAGGAACACCGGATATAAGGCATTTTTTTCCGTTAATATTTCCTGAATCATGAATTGACATTTTGCATATAAAAATGATTTCTGATATTCTTTATTAATTAATCTCTTGACTGTAAAATCCATTCCCTGGATTCCCTGGCTGCATAGGAAATTATTATATCCGCCCCTGCCCTCTTCAATGCCGTCCACAATTCCAAATGTGCTGCTTCCCTGTTTACGATTCCCTTTTCTGCAAGACATTCAATGGCTGCATATTCACCGCTTACATGGTATGCGGCCAAAGGCTGGCTTACCTGCTCCTTGATACGCAAAATAATGTCGGTGTACCAGCCAGCCGGCTTTACCATTAATATATCTGCCCCTTCCTCTGCATCCCTGATTGAACTTAAGATGGCATCTTCCGGATTTGAAGGGGATAATTGATATGATTTACGGTCTTTGATTGTACTACCAGCCGGACTGGAATGACAGGCATCCCTGAAAGGGCCATACAGCTGTGAACTGAATTTGGCAGAATAACTCATGATGCCAACATCATCTAAGCCATGTTTATCCAGTTTATTTCGTATAGCGGATATGCGTCCATCCATCATATCACTTGGCGCAATATAACTGGCGCCGGCCTGGGCAAGCTGAAGAGCATAGCGGGAAAGTATAACCACAGATAAATGGTTATCAATCTTATCCCTTTGAGTATCCAGGACGCCACAATGCCCGTGTGTAGTATAACTGCAGAGGCAGCAATCAGCTGCCACCCATACATCATTGCCAAAATTGGTTTTAATATCCTGTATAACCCCTGAAGCAAAGGAGAAATCATTTAAATCAGCCTGTTTCCCTGCAGGTACCGGGAACAACAGAAATTTACTAATGCCAAATGACAGATCAGTTTCAATCTGTTTCATAAGGCTATCGCTTGAATCGGAAAATACACCAGGCATGTTTTCCAGTGCACGTGACTGCCTGATTCCCTCTTCCACAAAAAGTGGCTGAATAAATTCCTTATGTGTAAGGGAAACAGAACTGACAAGTTCCCTAACCTGTGTACTGACCCTCATCCTACGTCTGTTTATGGTGTAACGGAGCTGCGCCATGAATGAAAAGATTTTATGGTAGGAAAAATAATTGGTTCTATGCCAGACTGCCTGAGGCGTTCCGATGTTTCACCAAATGGAGAAGCATGAATAGCACCTGATTTTGTATCAGATCCATATAATTCAAATTGACCAAAGCTTGTCCAGAAAATAAATCCTGCGTCACGAATTTTTTCCTGCATTGACTCATCTGTTTTTGCCTGCAATGTATATGCGGGCACAGCATGCCAACCTTTTTCTAACCAATGAATGGCCGCTTTGTGATGAGTAATGATGGTTATCTGAGATTTTTTGATATTGACCAGGGGCATTTGAAAAACGGGTAACAATGATTCCAGGCCAAGCGCATCGGCACAACCTTCTACCCATACTCCCTTTCGGGCAAGCTCATACCAGGTTTTTGTGCCGGAAGCCCAAACCCTTTTTTCTATGATAAGATCCTGAATCCGCTTATTATGTATCGCTTTATAATTGGCGATAAAAACAACCGGCGAATCAATTTTCACAAAGGCATCATTATATATATAGGAGAAGAAATTAGCCATATAATCAGTGCTGCTGAAAATGCGATCATCCTTCATCGAAATTTCCGGAAGTCCAATCCATTGGTTAATATCCTGATCCTGCTGGTCTTTTCCTGCAGCATAGCCATATTTTTTATCCCCCAGGTTCAGGCTTGTAACGCCAAATTTCTGAACACACCCTCGGCCAAATACAGATGCTGTTTTCTTTTCACTGATGCAGTCTGCCATAAGCGTATCGATATTGATAGCCTGCAAAATTTCAACAGCCTCTTTATTTACTGGCAAACATTCTGCTACGATTGCTCCCTGGCAAGGCGCGGGCACACATTCGATTAATGGAAGGATCATGATCTTTTTATCAGCCAATAAGCTGCTGATAATTTGCTGGTCTGCCACACTGGCCAGCAATCGGTTCAATCCGGCAGTTGCCAGTATGGTGCCATCATATTCCCCTGAATGTAATTTCCTTAACCGCGAGTCTACATTACCACGAATGGGTTTAACACTAATTGACACATGACCATTAACGGATGGTAAAGCCCGGCTTAAAAAATCAATGGCCATTTCTTCCCTGCGGGGAGAACAAGTACCAATGACCAGGGTTTTTCCGGATGAGATCTTATCCTGAACATCTTTATTAAAGATGGCTACGTCCCGGGTATCTTCCCTTTCAACTAAAGCAAAAATATTTTCTCCAAAAAAATGCTCCGCACTCATATCTTTCAGAGAATGAACGGCGATATCAGCTTCACCAGCTGCAAGACCACGGTAAAGGTCAGCCGTAAAGAAATCAGTGCCTTCAACAGTTTGCAAGGGTATATCCTGCAACAGGTCCCCCCTGCTTTCCCTGGTGAGTATGTCAACTTCCAGATCAGGAAAAACAGAATGAATCCGGTTTCTTACCCGTTCAATCTGCAGCAGCGACAGCCTCGAGCTTCGGCCGGTAAGCCTGATCTTTTTCATGCAGTATTTTTTTCAGGCTATGTGCCAGGTGATTAATGTGTTTAAGCTGGTGCTTACGGGTTATAACTATTCGAAGGCATTCTTCACCAGGTGGTACAGTTGGTGAATTGATCGGCTGAAGATAAATGCCCTGCTGAGATAGCAAAGAATCTGCTACTTCCTTACATAACCTGCTATTCCCTACTTTAACAGATGTTATATGCGATTCATTTTGATAATACTGAATGCCTTGTTGATTCAATGCAGCTCTTAACAAAAGAACATTATTATGTAATTGCGCCCGCCATGCTCCATTACAGGAAATCATCTCAATGCTTTTTGATGCGGCGCTGCAAACTGCCGGGGGAAGTGATGTGGTAAAAATAAAGCCAGTACCGAAACTCCGGATAAAATCTATAAGCAAATTTGATGCGGCAATATATCCTCCAAAAACACCAATGGCTTTTGACAACGTACCATTTATTATATCCACATCATCCTGCAGCCCTTCGCTGGCAATCATTCCGGATCCGTCATTAGCATATAAGCCTACTGCATGTACTTCATCCACATAAGTAATCGCCTGGTATTTTTTGGCAAGCCTGGTAATGTTCCTTATTGGTGCAACATTGCCCGTAATGGAATAAACCGATTCAAAAACAATCATTTTCGGTTGATCAACCGGAAGGCTTTCCAGAATTTCCTCCAGGTGTAACAGATCATTATGCCGGAAAATTATTTTAGGATTACCGGCAGCCCTGATCCCTTCTATCAGAGATGCATGATTTCTTTCATCTGAAATGAAAAAAAGTTCTGGTATATGCCTGCCAAGTGTTTGCAGCGTAGTTACATTTGCCTGGTAAGCACCATTAAATAATAATGCATTTTCCTTTTTATGCCAGTTTGCCAGCTTGCTTTCCAATTCACGGTGATGTATTGTGGTGCCAGAGATATTTCTTGTTCCACTACTGCCCGTCCCGCTTCTGTGCATGGTAAAGCTGAGCCTTGAAATGATCTCTTCCTCTGTACTCATGCACAAATAATCATTACTGCACCAGTTAACTGCCGAACGTTGAACCCCCTGCTCATTCTGGTAATAAAAATGCGGAAAATGCTGGGCACTTTTATTCACCTCGAGGAAATAGCGGTAATTCCCTTTCTCTTTAAGCGCTTCCAGTTTTTGTTGCAGTATATTATTTACAAAACCCATCTTAAACTATTTTTTTTCTTGTCACAAAATCACCGAATTCCTCTCCATCCATTTTTTCATTGGAAAACTTTTCAAATAACCCATTCAGTTCTGTTAAAATCCCTTCTTCGTCCAGACTATCCTTGTATTTGATATTGAGCCGTTCGCCAAACCTGTCACCACCAAGGTGCAGGTTATATTTACCATAAGCTGTTCCTATCAAACCAATTTCTGCTACATAGGGCCGGCCGCATCCGTTTGGGCAACCGGTCATGCGTAAGTGTAATTCTTCCTTTTCGATATGATGTTTTTCGAGTAGTGGTTCAATTTTAGAAATCAGGGATGGCAGGTAACGTTGGGCTTCAGCCAGAGCAAGCGGACAGGTATTGAAAGCCACACAGGCAATGGCATTTCGCCTTACCAGGCTGGCCTGCAGGGTATGCTTTTCGATTCCAGTTGAATTCAGTAAATTTTCAATGACGTTTTTATCTGCAGATTGTATATCAGACAGTACCAGGTTCTGGTTGCAGGTGAACCTGAAAAAAACTTTACCTGTTTGGGCTATCTCCAGTAAACCAGACTTTAATGCAATCTTCCCATCATCTTTTATAATCCCGTTCTCAGTAAATACTGTGTAGTACCATTTACCGGTATGATCCTGCTTCCACCCAAAATGATCTTCCCTTTTGGTAAATACATATGGCCTTGCAGGTTCCAACGGAAAACCACAACGTTTCTCCAGCTCTGCCTTAAAAGTTTCAAGGCCCATATTATCAATGGTATATTTCAGCCGGGCCAGTTTACGATCACTACGGTTACCATAGTCCCTTTGAATAGTGATGATCTCATATACCACTTTCATGATTTTATCTTCACCGGAAATAAATCCCAGCATAGATGCCAGTCGTGCATAGGTTGCAGGGTTGCCATGTGTTGTACTCAATCCACCACCAGCGGCGATATTAAAGCCGGCGAGTTTTCCATTTTCTTCAATGGCTATCATGCCTATATCATTGGCAAATACATCCACATCGTTATCGGGCGGAATGGCAATGGCGATTTTGAATTTCCGGGGAAGATACCTGTCCTGGTATAAAGGATCTGCTTCTTCTTTTTTCTGATCCCCTGTTAGAGGTTCTTCATTGAGCCATATCTCGTAATATGATCTTGTTTTTGGAAGTGCCATGATGCTAATCTTCTCAGCATAGGAAAATACCTCTTTGTGCAAGATCGATTGGGATGGATGTGAACTGCAAACCACATTACGGTTAACATCTCCGCAGGCAGCAATGGAATCAAGATGCAAAGTATTAAATGCAGAGATGGTAGGTTTTATTTCAGCTTTAACAATGCCGTGTAATTGTATTGTTTGACGTGTGGTTATTTTTATCACCCCTGTTGAGTATTCTCCGGCTATATGGTTAAGACCAACCCATTGTTCCGCATTCATAAGGCCACCGGGCAGGCGAAGCCTGATCATAAAAGAGTACAACCATTCCAGCTTCTTTTCTGTTCTCTCTTCCCTCCTGTCGCGATCATCCTGCTGATACATGCCATGAAATTTGATAAGGGCAGTGTCATCTTCCCGGATTGCTCCTGTAATGGCATCAGCCAGGCTTTCCTGCAGGGTACCGCGTAAGCCATCGCTGGCGGTTTTGATCTTCTCTATCGGCGATAATTTATTTTTTTCAGCCAAAACAAATAGTTTATACAGCATGCCCGTAAAAGAACTGCATTTGCTGTAATGGTTTAGTAAACGTCTTTATGATAACGGCCTTCTTTTTTCAGGTTATCCAGATATTCATGGGCTTCAGATACTGTTTTCTTCCCTTCTGTTTCTATAATATGAAGGATAGCTTTTTCCACATCCTTGCTCATCGGGTCCTTGGTTCCACTAACATATACTGATGCCCCGTTTGAGAGCCAGGCATAAAATTCTGATGCCTGCTCAAACATCCTGTCCTGAACATAAATTTTCTCAGCCTGATCACGGGAAAACGCCAGGCTGATTTT
>JAHEEX010000167.1 GCA_024640465.1 Sphingobacteriales bacterium
AATCTTTTAGGCCGGAATGCCCATGTGCACCAAGAACAAGCAAGTCTGCCCTGGTTTCCACTACCAGTCGTACGATTTCACTGGCCCGTTTATTAAACCCGAGCTTTGTTTCTATTTTATATCCCCTTGCGTTGAGCATTTGTTTGTATTGTTCCAGTATTAAGGAATCTTTCCTTGTTTCATAATCGTCGCTGTCTTTCCCGAGTATTTTGGATGAAGGACTTTCAACAATATGGATCAATACATAGGTACTTTCCGGGTTACCCTGGCCAATGGCATGGGCAATAAGAGATTGGTCCAGGTCACTGAAATCAAGGGCCAAAGCAATTTTTTTGTAAGATGGTTTTTCAATAACCAACTCCAGGTTTGGCTGGCTGTGCAAATCGATGGACCCTTCTTTTTTCTTATTACCGAAAATTGGCAGGAATGTGATATAGGCCAGAATGGCAGCAAAAAAGAGAACGGCGATAACCAGCAGGAACTTTATCCATAGATTTCCAGGAGTATTAAAAAAGGAACTTAGCTGACCGAAAAGCATTTTGAAATTCAGATAGAGCAGAATGGCCGCAACTATCCAGGCAAGTATTTTAGTAACCGTACCGATCGCGTAAACACCCATTTCTTTTTTATCACTCACAAAATGGATAAGTGGAATCACGGCAAAGCCTAACTGAAGACTTAATACCACCTGGCTGAAGATGAGCATAGAATCCACTTCCTTATCTCCATAGATTCCGATGATGATCAAAGCAGGTACGATCGCAACCAGGCGTGTCAGCAGCCTCCTGACCCAGGGATTGATCCTGAGACGAAGATACCCTTCCATAACAATTTGCCCGGAAAGGGTACCGGTGATTGTAGAGCTCTGACCAGCTGCGATCAGTGCAATGGCAAACAGTTTGGATGCCAGGCCGGAGCCGAGCAACGGACTCAGAAGCTGATGTGCTTCTTCAATCCTGGCAACTTCAGTTCTACCGGTTTTGAAAAATACCGTTGCTGCAAGTATAAGAATGGCGGCATTTACAAAAAAAGCAAGGTTTAGTGCAATACTGCTGTCTATAACACTCATTTTTAATGCATGCCGGATACTCTTTTCATCTTTTCTTATTTTTCTCGTTTGCACCAGTGCGGAGTGCAGGTAGAGGTTATGTGGCATAACAGTGGCGCCAATTATTCCAATGGCAATATACAATGCTTGCTGATTGGGAATTTTCGGGATAAACCCTGTTGCAACTTCGGCAAGATCCGGTTTGGCCAATAAAATCTCTCCTAAGAAGGCCATGCCCACAATGGCTACCAGGCCAAGTATAAAGATTTCCATTTTACGCATGCCCAGTCTCTGCAAAAACAATAAAAGTAGTGTATCCAGCACTGTTATGACAACACCCCAGGTAAGTGGGATGCCGGTGAGCAGGTGTATACCAATGGCCATACCCAGCACTTCTGCCAGGTCTGTTGCAGCGATGGCAATCTCCGCAAGTATATAGAGCACAATATTGACGTATTTCGGATAGGTTTCCCTGTTTGCCTGTGCCAGGTCCCTTCCCCGCACAATGCCAAGCCTGGCAGAAAGACTTTGCAGCAACAAAGCCATAAGGTTACTCATCAGCAGTACCCAGATCAAAGTGTATCCGAATTTGCTTCCGCCGGCCAGGTCAGTGGCCCAATTGCCGGGATCCATATAACCAACACTAACAAGGTATGCAGGGCCGAGGTAAGCGAATATTTTCCGCCACCACGGTTTACCTTCATTTAATGTAGTATCAATCGATTCATGAACCTCACTGAGTGATTTGTCATCGACTCCTGAAACGGTTCTTATATTATTCATTTTCAGATGCGGTTATTTATTAAACTGTTCTTATTTTCTGCATAGGTTCCAGCTAAAAATTATTTCCTCCATGCCGGAAAATATATAAATCAGGTACCTGGTTTTTTTACCCAAATATTTTTGGCAACCTGTTCACTTATTATAAAAGCAGGACTATTTTTTGTTTTGATCTCCACAGAATTATCGAAACTGAATCTTTTTTTCACTTCTAATTTTGTACCAATGCTGATGTTCTGGTGTTTCAGGATGTCCAGCATATCTGATCGCTGATCGGTAACTCCGCTTACTTCAGCCAATTCCATCAATGGCCACTCAGATAAAACCACTTGTTTTACCGCATGGATCTTACCTTGCTGGTCTGGAATGGGATCCCCGTGCGGATCATATTGCGGAAATCCCAGGTATTCATCGAGTTTGTCAATCAATTTTTTACTGGTAACATGCTCCAATTCTTCCGCTACTTCATGCACTTCGTCCCAGGAGAATTGTAATTTAACTGATAAGAAATATTCCCAAAGCCGGTGGCGACGGATGATGCCAAGTGCCACTTTTTTGCCTTCAGGACTTAGTTTAAAGCCCTGGTAACGTTCATATATCAGCAGTTTTTTTGCTTTCAGTTTTTTGAGCATATCAGTTACTGAAGCAGGCCGGGTCTTTAATTCTGCGGCCAGTTCATTGGTGGTCACCAATTGATGGTCTCCCCTGAGGTGATAAATACTTTTAATATAATTTTCCTCGCTGGTTGAATAGTTCATATAGTATGAAAAAAATATTTAGGTAAATCTAAAAAAAATAAAGTTAATAACAGCGGTATTTGAGCCATTACCTGTAAAAAGTCATTAATTTGTACCAAAGAATACTGAATGGTTCGTTCCGGGCTACTGTTATTGATCGTTTTTTCCCTTTTTGCATGTACATCCAAAAAGGCCAACCTGGCTGGTGATGAGCCGGTTGAAATAGATGATTTTATCGGATCCTTTAAAGAGCTTAAGCTCCCATATCTTTTAACGGATACCGCTTTGAGCCGTAAAACGGTTGATTCATTTCTGATCAGTAAGAAAATCATTCAACAATTTATCCCGGATTCAATTTTTAAACATGATTTTGCAAAGGGTACTAATCCAAAATATTATGCTCTTGGCAGGGTTCCTGTTAAAGACGGTGAAACATATCTTTTTGTAAAGGCCGCAACGCCTGGAAAAGCTGTTGCATATATTCTATGTTACGATAAGGATAATGTGTTTAAAGCAGGCATGACCATAGTTCCCGGATCAACAGACCGGTCCATGGTAAATGAGGGGGGAATGGACCGCCGCTATTCGGTTATCCGTAACCGAAATAGAAAAAAGGCTGATGGACAGGTTATTTATAATAAGAGCGTATATGTCTATAATTCAGCCGGTGTTTTTACATTGATCCTTACTGAAAGCAATGAAACAGTAGAAGTAAAGGAAATTTATAATCCCATTGATACATTGCCACATAAAAATGCGCATAGTGGCAATTATATAAAAGACAAAAAGAATTTCATATCTATCCGTGACGGAAGTAAACCAAACCGGGCTCTCTTTTTTATGCATATGGAAATGAATAATGGCGATTGTGTAGGTGAATTAAAAGGTGAGCTCGACTATGTCAAGCCGAATATGGCTGTGTACCGAAAAGCAGACGATCATTGTGCCCTTGAATTCATTTTTACGGCAAACGCTGTGAGCATTCGGGAACTGGAAGCTTGTGGAAACCACCGTGGTATAAAATGTGTTTTTGACGGAACTTTCCCTAAAAAGAAAGATCCAAAGAAACCAGTCAACAAACCGGCAAAAAAGAAATGAGGCTTAAAGGGGTAAAAGGATTTAAGCCAACGGAATTTTTGCATGTAAGATTCTGAGGCTTAATTCTTCCGTAAAATTCTCGGGATTTGATTTTGTATTAAGTCCGGCTTATCCTATCATTCTTATCAAGGATTGATTTTTTTAATTATGTGATTAACTTCTTATCAGTATAAAAAACATTGGATTTTAGTATAAATCAGTTTTTTATATAAGTCTAAACCAACTTAATCTTTAATCCCTTCCAAAAACCGCAAACCTTTGCGGTAAATTTTATGTGGCTTTTGTTGCCGGTTTTCATCCGTTTTCCTGATTATTGTCATGCTTTAAGGGTTGATATCCAGCCTATACAATCATTTATCAGAAAATCCGTTTATATTGCGCCCTGAATTTTCAATAAAGCAAGCATCATTATGACAAAGTTTCGTCATTTTAACGTACCCTATACTGTAGACGCAAGGTATACTAAGAAAGTAGCCTATTTTTCCATGGAATTTGCCATTCACCAGCCATTGAAAATATACAGTGGTGGTTTGGGCTTTTTATCTGGTTCACATTTGCGAAGCGCTTTTGAACTCAAGCAGAACCTGATAGGAGTTGGCATACTTTGGAAATACGGATATTACGATCAGGCCAGAAACCAGGACCAGACTTTACAAGTGCAATGGTTTGAGAAGATATATAATTACCTGGAGGATACCGGTATAAAATTTCAGATCAATATTCATGATGCACCGGTTTGGGTAAAAGTATTTTACCTGGCTCCGGAGACATTCAACAGCGCGCCTTTATTTCTATTAAGCACAGATGTTCCGGAGAATGATTATGTATCACAAACCATTACGCATCGTTTATATGATGCCAATGTGGCCACTAAGGTAGCTCAGTTTATCCTGCTGGGTATTGGCGGTGCCAGGCTGATGGATGAACTCAAATTTAATCCGGATGTGTACCACCTGAATGAGGCACATGCCGTGTCTTCTGTTTTTTATTTATATAATAAACTCGGCAGTGTGGAAGCAGTTAAAGAGAAACTGGTTTTCACCACGCATACTCCTGAAGAAGCCGGAAACGAAAAACACGATATCCATTTGTGCAGTAAGATGTCTTATTTTGATGGTTTATCTATTGATGAAGTTCGAAAGATTACCGGCATCACTGATGATCAGTTCAACCACTCATTGGTTGCATTACGTTTCGCCAGGCTTGCTAATGGCGTATCAGAATTACACGGTCATGTAAGTCGAAAGATGTGGAATGGCACTCCGGGTATTTGCCCGATCATTCATATTACCAATTCTCAAAACTGGAAATACTGGGCGGATAAGCAATTATATTTCGCTATGGATGAACATAACGATGAGCGCTTTGAGGACAGAAAGAAATACCTTAAGAAAAGGGCTTTTGAGATCGTTGCTGATCAAACTGGTAAGCTGTTTAACCCCAATGTATTTACGATTGTATGGGCCAGGCGATTCGCCGGTTACAAACGTGCCGACCTTATAACACGTGATAAAGCCCGTTTTGAAGCATTATTGTCCAGTAAAAAATACCCCGTACAGGTTATCTGGGCTGGTAAGCCTTACCCGGTTGATTATCCGGCCATCAGTGATTTCAATCACCTGGTGCATATGAGCAAGAATTACCCCAATATGGCGGTTTGTATGGGGTATGAACTGGCACTGAGTAAGCGCTTGAAACAGGCTTCAGACCTTTGGCTTAATAACCCGCGTGTTCCGCGGGAAGCATCTGGAACAAGCGGTATGACCGCTGCCATGAATGGTGCCGTAAACTGTTCCACCAACGACGGATGGATTGTAGAATTCATCAATCACGGGAATAATGGTTTTGTAGTTCCGCCCAAGGATTATGAAAATATGCATGTGCAGGAACAGGATGAATATGATCTGGAACAATTATATGAAATTCTGGAAAAGCAGGTATTGCCATCTTATTATGATAATCCGCATACCTGGAGACAGATAGTACAGAATGGAATGCGCGATGTTCGGTTCCAGTTTGATTCCAACCGAATGGCAAATGAATATTACGAACTATTATATAACGCATCTTAAATAGTAAATCCGCCTGAAGGCGGATTTTTTTATATGAATATTTTCCGAAAAAAAATGGAAATCCGCTGGGCCGACCTCGACCCTAATTTCCATATGCGGCATTCCAACTATTATGACCTTGGTGCACAAATGAGGATCAGTGTGTTTTCTGAAATGGGCATAACGCCGGAGGCTATGCGAAAATATCATATTGGCCCGATCTTATTAAGGGAAGAATGCGTTTTTCGTCGCGAAATACTGATGGGTGATTTTATTGAAATCGATATTCATTTAACAAAAGCCCGGCATGATGGTTCAAGATGGACGATGCAGCATCATTTGTATAAAAACGGCGATCAGCTTTCTGCTGTGATTACCATAGATGGGGCATGGTTGGATACTGATAAGAGGAAACTAGCTCAGGTACCGGAGGAGTTTAAACTTTTATTCCTCGAAATTCCCAGAACTAAGGATTTTGTCTGGAGTGATAAATAATCTAACCGCAAAGAACGCAATGCGCATATATTAATTAACCCAGGCGTTTAATTCTTCTTTTGTCATTATGCCCTGCTTGCGTATGGTTTCCTGCCCTTTTTTGTACAGGATAAATGTTGGCAATGCGTCTACTTTTAAATTCTTCATTAGTTCTATTTCATTACCGCCATCCATTTTCACAAGTTTTACTTTTTCACCCTGCTCTTTAATGAATTCAGCTAAAACGGGTTCCATTTTTTTACAAGGGGGACACCACTCAGCGCCAAAGTCAACCAACACCAGGTTATGGGAACTCGTAGCCAGATCATAATCAGATCTTGACATTTGTGGTTTTGAAACATCGGTAGCTTCAATGTTTTTTCCATTTTTTCTCCAGGCCGAAAGCCCACCCTGCATGTTCACAACATCTTTGAAACCCTGTTCACGAAGATATTTTGCTGCTTCCCCGCTTCTTGCACCACTTTGGCAATATATATATACCGGCTTATTCTTATCGAGATGTGATGTTCTGTCTGTGAACTGCTGCTCATTTGTCCAATCTGCCTGCAAGGCCCCGCTGATATGCCCATTGCGGTACTCCCCGGCAGTTCTGGTATCGAGTAATTGTATATTTTTTTGCTGAATGCCTTTTTCAAATTCATCGGGACTAACAGTTCCTTTTGTTTGTGCTGTATTGCTGCAGGAACTGCAGACCGACAATAATAAAATGCATATAAATTGAAAGTAGAAACGCATAGAATAGTATTTCAATACAAAAATAATATAGAAAACCTATAATAAGGCTGAATTCTCTGTTAAAAGAACCTGCCCGGATTGATGGCTATGATGAACATGACCGTAAGTGGTATGAGCATGCCGATGAGCCAAATCAATATCAGCAGAACTCTTGCGGATGGTTTTATGTCTTCATGGTTGTCAGGCAACATGGCAGGAAAGGCAGGTATTGTATGTAAGGCAGTAGTATCAGGATTATTTCCGCTTTCAATTGATTTGGGTTCTGGCTCTTGACGTTTTTCTCCAAAAAGTATGGCAAGCCTGTAAAAAAGGAAAACATCGAGTATAAGTAATACATAATTCCTGGTTCTGAAAGCCAGCCAGGTGATCACCGCAATAAGGATTAGTGTAACTAAAGTTTGGATGATCTTATTTGACGCCGGGAAAAGTACCTGCAGAAATTGTCCGCCATCGAGTGGGCTCACAGGTAACAGGTTTATGCCATTCAGCATCATGAAAAGAACTGCGGGTTGAAGAAGGTTTTTAGCATAAAGGAAGTCCGAAAAAGCGAATAGACATAAGCCGATCAGGATGCCTGGTAATGGTCCTGATAATATCATGATCGCTCTTTGTGCGGGAGAAACATGATGCGATTTTCCGGACACGAATGCACCAAAAAAAGGGATGAAAAACATTTTCATGTCTCGGTATCCAAATTTTTTCATGGCAAGGAAATGACCTCCTTCATGAATGATGATCACAATAACCAGCATCAGTATACTTTTTACATCACGAAAAAGGGCATAGTAAACAAGAACATAAAGCAGCAGGCTTGCTGCAGTTCTCCAGGCAGATGATACAGTATACGTTTGTGGCAACTCGTCTTCCATTCGATTTAAAAATACGGTTTTTACCACAACTAAATAAAAAGGTGGATACTGTTGCGTTATTCTATAAAAATAAAGTGGCATCCAACCTGATTTTATTTGGGCTCTTCGACAGTCATTTAATAATCATTCATCCTGCATAGACAAAAGGAAAATCTCAATGTATGTTTATTTGAGATCCTTCATTCCAGACAATGGTATATTGTGGATTTTGGTAAGTCCGGAAGTTTTTGAGTGAATTTGAATCACGGTTTTGCATCCCGGTCTGACGCTACACTCATACTCATTGCGGGGAATTATTTTACGTCTGACCGCCTGATGGAAAAGATCCCGACAGGCGGTCAGACGGAGGCCGTCAGACCGGGTTACGATTTGCATCCCGGTCTGGACCGTCTTCGGTCTGACCGATTGTATTTTTTTCGGGATCTATTGCAA
>JAHEEX010000168.1 GCA_024640465.1 Sphingobacteriales bacterium
CACCATATGATGATTCATACCGGTTTGTACTTCCCGGATATCCATAGGTCATGGCATAATCACCATCTTTCACGCCCTTAATAGATACGGGCAGAAAATACTTTGGTTTCAACGGAACATTACCTGTAGTATAATCCGCAGGTTTTCCATCGGCCGACATATACACCCTGAAAACGGAAAAGTCGCCGGTATGCCTTGGCCATTCCCAGTTGTCGGTATCTCCGCCATATTTGCCGATACTTTCCGGTGGAGCACCAACCAGGCGGATATCTTTATACCGCTGGTATACAAATACCAGGAACTGGTTTCCTTTGAAAAGTGAATTAACCCTTGCTTCAATATTCTGAGAAAGGTCGGAATACTGTTGATTGATGGCGGCCATCATTTCCTGCACTTTTTTGGTTCTCTCTGCACCTGTTAATCCCTTAGCTGCACTATCGATGCTTTTAGTTACATCTTCAATCCGCAATAAAAACTGGACGCTCATTCCGGCTGCCGGAATTTCATCTGCTTTAGTCCTGGCATAAAATCCATCACGGAGATAATTATTCTGTACGGAACTCGCTGCCGCAATGGCTCCGTATCCACAATGGTGATTGGTAAAAATCAATCCTTCATTACTAACGATCTCACCGGTACAGCCACCGCCAAAAATGATGATCGCATCTTTGATAGATGCTTTATTTATGCTGTATAATTGCTCCTTGGTGAGTTTCAGGCCTTTCTTCACCATATCGTTATATACCTGCTGACCAAGCAGCATAGGCAACCACATCCCTTCATCAGCAACACTGAATAAAGAGGAGAACAAAAAAACAATAGCGATAAAATACTTCTTCATAATGCAACCGTTTTATAGCTTCAAACCTACTGTGAAAATGGGAAATCACCTTGGATTTCTGACATTCAATTGTCATTTTATACTAAAAAATATACCTTTTATGATCGTTACAACAACGCCCAGTATTGAAGGCAGGGCAATTCAATCTTATCTTGGTGTTATCAGCTCAGAAACCATTATCGGCGCCAATTTCTTTAAAGATATCCTGGGTGGACTGAGGGATGTTTTTGGTGGACGAAGCGGCACCTATGAGAAAGTGCTGGAAGAAGCCAAACAATATGCCATGCAGGAACTGGTTGAAAAGGGACAAGCACTGGGAGCAAATGCCATAGTGGGTATTGATCTCGATTATGAAACCGTTGGTGCCAATGGAAGTATGCTCATGGTGAGTGCAAGCGGTACGGCGGTCAAACTTGCCTGATCCGCACCTTAGCGCCTTTGTTACATTGCGGTTAACCTTAATCTTTGAAAAGGTGCCTAATATCTCCTGGATTATTGCTGTTTATGGCATCAATAAAGCGATCAATTTTGGTATACCCTTTAAGGCGAATATCCATCTTAGCCCGTGTGGAGTCCGAGATCACCCAGTTCATCGGATAAAGGTCTTTTTCCTCTTTCTGGTAAAGATTAAAAGGGATATATGTTGTATCACCTTTATTGATCTGCAATAAATACTTAAATAACCTCAGGTTATTGACATAGGTCTGGTTACTGTAAGACCCAACAAGTGTTTTCACTGGTGCAGCCAGGTCGTTGATCAATGGGTGAACTTTTTTTACCGATGCTTCTTCCAGTGGGGAATTGGTTGTATGAACAACAAAAAAACGAAGTTTCCCAAGATAGTGTCCTGGATTCTTCTGCAGGCTGTCGTTGATCATACGCTGTAATTCAATGATCATTTCATGTATGACACCGGCACCTGAATTATCAAAATAACCCCCATCTACATAGTAATTGTTCCGGATACGACCGGCAGGACTTATATAAGGAAAGCGTGCCCCAAGGATAACCATTGAACTCAGGTTTACATCCTCACCGGGTCTTAAGGAATCCAACACATCCAGCCGCCGGCCAAAAATGGTGTTATCCAATTTTATAGTGCTCACTACGCCCGGCCTTCCATCCTGCATACTTGTGGTATTGATACACAAAACAGGCAACGACTTATTTTGTTTTTGATCGTTTATAACAAAACGGGAGAGTGGAGTGGCCATTAAGTTACCCATCTTACTGTTTTTGGGAACAGATTCCATGGACAATTCAAGAGCTGCTGCCCTATCGTATATAAAATCGAAAGGGAATAATGGTTTAAAAAAATCTGGCCCCAGCATACGGGCCATAGTAAAAGTCAGAAAATCATCAGACAAATAGGACTGGCAGTTTTTCAAATGCGACTGTACATTTCCGCTAGTATTTTGATCATACAGCGAAGCATAGAATGCCGCATTGCCCACACTGCCACCTGAAGCACCGGAAAGGCAGAATAAATGTTGTGAAAACCTGCCATGGGTGCTATCTTCAATTCTCGCCAGAACACTTGCTGTCCAATACCCTGAACGGGAAGCTCCGCCATCTGCGAGTGAAAAAAATACCGGATAAAATTCTTGTAAACTGTCAGCAATCTCTTCTTTCCGTAAAGCAGTCCACTTATTAAAATAGTTGTGCAAGTCGTCCCTTTTATTAAAAACCTGGCCTCCGTCAACAGGAGCTTTTTGGATGCGCACATTATGAGGTTCCGAAATAAAGCCAACAAGAACAACCAGCATAAAGAAAATAAAATGAAAATTGATCTTTAGTTTGGTGGAAAAGAGAGCAACCAGGTTTCCAAACCCCAACAGAATGCCAAATGCCAGCAGGGCAAAAGGGAAAGGGCTCAGGAATCGCGAAAAAGGAAGATTAAAAATAGCCAGGAAATAAATACCCAAAGCCAGGAGTGTAGCCAGATTGAACCACTTAAAAATTTTCCATTCACCCTTTAAAATCAATTGACTTCTTTCTACACTCCGATCGCCCTGGTTATCAGTCAGGATCCAGTTCAATGCTTTGTATAAAAAATTACCCGGTTTGGTTTCAGAAGTATTTCCATTTTCATTTTTTGAAGAAATGGCGGTTTCAGTAATTTTTCGTCTAATGATCACCAGGAATAAAAATCCCAGCTGCATCATCGGCAGGCAAACCAGGTAAACTGATGCCTTATTGAAAAATCCCGAAAACAGAAAAAGGCACACAAGTATAAAAACTGTAATATTCCTGTAACGGTCAAGCGTCTTTTCCTCCCGCCTGTCCTTGATGCGTTCAAATATCCAGTGAAAAATAAAATAAGTGATGAGGTCTGTAATAAGAACAATAATAATTATCCAATCCGGAGTATGTAATTGAGGTAGAACCAGAAAGGCATAAATGAACACAGTAAAACAAAGAAACCCCATTAACCTGGGAGCATGATATAAGGCATTGCTTGCTTTATGGAAAAGTGAATCATGATTATAGGCAATCAGTCTGGAAGTATACCAGGTTACTCCCGCCCAAAAGAGGAGGCCCGTCAAAAAAAAGTATCCCCGGTATTTTGATTCCAGCGCCAGGGCAATAACATCCTTCCCTTGTAATAGCTGGGTAAAGACAATGGCAGATAGCAGTATAAATATAATGCCGGGGAAAAATACCCATCCCAGCTCAAGTAAAATAGCCAGTTGCTGAAGCTTCTTCTTTATGAAAAGCAAAAAGGAATTCCATGCCGATGAACTTTGTTGCATGATGAGGTTATTCCTGTTAAATTAAACCGATTGCCGTTGAATCACAAATGATTTATCCCTGTTCCTGTAAGGCGTTCCAAAGTATATCTTTCAATTCAGGAAGTCCTTTCCCCGTAACGGATGATATGAATATATGCGGTATATCGACAGGTAATTCTTTTTCAATGTCTGCTTTCAGTTCCTCATCCAGCATATCGCTCTTACTGATGGCAATGATGAATTTTTTATCCATTAGTTCAGGATTGTACTGTTCCAGTTCATCCATCAGTACCGCCAGCTCCTGTTTATGATCCTTGCTATCTGCCGGAATCAAAAAAAGTAATACCGGATTTCTTTCAATATGCCTGAGAAACCGGTGTCCTAATCCCTTGCCTTCTGCAGCACCTTCAATAATTCCGGGAAGATCTGCAACGCAGAAAGAACGTCCGTTTCTATATTCAACCATCCCCAATTGCGGGGTAAGTGTTGTGAAAGCATAGTCTGCAATCTTTGGCCTTGCAGCGGTTATGGATGACAGTAAGGTTGATTTTCCCGCGTTCGGAAAACCTACCAGGCCAACATCAGCCAGTACTTTTAGTTCAAGGACCTTCCATCCCTCTGATCCGGGTTCACCAGGTTGGGCATATTCCGGCGCCTGATTGGTTGCCGTTGCGAAGTTTTTATTCCCCAATCCGCCACGACCACCTTTTATCCAGATCACTTCCTGTCCGTCTTCCAGAATTTCAACTTCTTTAGCGCCGGTCTCATCGTCCTTGGCAATAGTACCCAGTGGTACTTCTATGATGATATCGGTACCATCGCGGCCGGTCATATTATTTTTGTTGCCCCCCTGGCCATTTTCTGCCAATACATTTTTATAATAACGAAGGTGAAGTAAGGTCCATAGATTTTGATTGCCCCGCAGGATAATATGGGCTCCCCGGCCTCCGTCGCCCCCATCAGGGCCAGCCATGGCAGTGTACTTGGTGCGCATAAAATGCTTGCTGCCGGCTCCGCCATGGCCGCTGCGGCAGAATATCCTGATCTGATCTACAAAGTTTGATTTTTCCATGTAAGATGCGAAGGTAAAATACATTAACCGCAATGAACGCAAAGGGACAGATCATTTTCCTTTTGACAGGGAATTCCAGGTCTGGAATAAAATTTCCTGCGAAGGCCGGTTGATTTCTACTGTCCGCAAAGGTTCACATGGCTCCCAATCAGTATGCATTTCAGCAGGGAGGGCCTGGTACAGGGCCGTACCTGCAGTTTTCCATTCCATCATTTCATCACTGACGTCTTTTATCTTTCTCGCAGGGTTGCCCACCATCAGGCTTCTCGCTTCAACTACCTGGCCTTCACCAATAAAAGTTAACGCCCCTATTATTGACTCATCGCCGATCTCAACTTTATCCATAATCACTGAGTGCATACCAATAAGACAGTTACGACCAATTGTGGCGCCATGAATAGTGGCTCCATGTCCAATATGCGCGCCTTCTTTCAGCAATACCGTCAAACCGGGAAACATATGAATGGTACAATTTTCCTGTACATTACAACCATCTTCAATAATGATACCTCCCCAATCGCCACGTAACGCTGCCCCGGGGCCGATATAAACATTTTTACCAATGATGACATTTCCGGTAACTGCCGCCTGCGGATGTACAAATGAAGATTCATGTACAACAGGTTTGAACCCCTTAAAAGAATAAAACATGGCTGAAGAATTATGACTATAAAGATGCCGGCTTTCCAATAAGTGATTTGCCTGTCCTGAAACATGTTCCTTTGAAAAGAGCTATCTGTTCATCTTTCTGATTGAAAACAGAGATCAGGTAAACCCCCGTGCTTCGGCCATTATGTACTTCTTTTGCTTCTGCCGTAAGCACATCGCCAATATGGACAGCTTTGGTAAATGTGATGGTTACATCCAGTGCAACTGATAAATTATTCCGGTTATTGCAGGCAAAAGCAAAAGCACTGTCGGCCAGTGAAAATGGTATCCCTCCATGTACGATGCCAAATCCATTCACCATTTCTGAGCGAATGGTCATTTTGATCTTGCTGTAACCTTCACTGATTGCAATAACTTCAACGCCCATCCACTGACTGAAATAATCATTTTCCATCATATGGTTGACAACATCTTCGTGAATTGTATTTTGCCTCATTTGAATTCTTTTTATTCGCCTTTAAATATTGGGTCTCTTTTTTGGAGAAATGCTTCTATGCCTTCACGGAAATCGTAAGTCAGTGCTGCTTCCTGTTGTAATTTATCTTCGAGTATCAGTTGCTCTTCGAAGTTATGCGTAAAAGAATGATTCAACGCGTGCTTAGTCAAAGCAAGACTTCGGGTAGGCATTGCTGCGAGTTTTTCGGCAAGCAGGATTGTTTCATTTGAAAAAATATCATCAGCATATACTTTATAGATCATGCCCATTTTCTCAGCCTCTTCAGCACTTATTTTGTCACCGAGCATGGCCAGTGCCGAAGCTTTCTGCCAGCCAACCAGTCTTGGAAGAAAATAAGTACCGCCGCTATCCGGTATCAGCCCGATCCTGGAAAAAGCCTGGATAAATGAAGCTGAGGATGCTGCTACCACAATATCACAACATAAAGCAATGTTTGCTCCGGCCCCCGCTGCCACGCCATTAACTGCTGCAATAACCGGCTTTGGCATATGACGAATTTTTTTAACGATGGGATTATAATGATCCCCCAGGATCTGAGACATCGTTGGCCCTTGTGGATCGGTAACCTCCGCCAGGTCCTGGCCGGCAGAAAATCCCTTACCCGATCCCGTTATATAAACACAACGAACTTCATGGAGACTTGTACATTCATCCAGTTTTGCTTGAAGCAGCAGCGCCATATCCCGGTTAAAGGAGTTAAGTTTTTCCGGCCTGTTCAGGGTGATATGCGCAACACCGTTTTTGATATGGAAAAGTATGGTGGACATAATCATTTCATTTAAAGCAGGCTATCCATTTACACCCCAAATGTATCTATCATTTGGTTACAAATCTTCACCAGTATCAATGGCATTTAAAATAATCAAACGGTTCTTTACAATCATCACACTGGTACAATGCTTTACAGGCAGTTGATCCAAACTCGCTAATCAGGTGTGTATGTTTGGACTGGCAACGCGGGCAGGCAACCGGACCCGGATCTGAAAATTGTGTATCAGCATAATGTTTAGGCAATGGATGAGGGGGAGCAATACCATATGCCCTCAGTTTCTCTTTTCCCGACGCCGTCATCCATTCTGTTGTCCAGGCAGGGGAAAGTATTGTATTGATTTTAAAAGAATGTATCCCGGCAGCATATAAAGTCATCCTGATTTGGGTTGAGATCATATCCATTGCCGGACAACCTGAATATGTAGGTGTGATGGTGATATTCCAAAATCCTTTATCCTCCGCTTCTTCTACCCATTCCACATCACGCACAATACCCAGGTCCATGATGGATAATACAGGCACTTCAGGATCCTTTACTTTTTCAAGGATATCCAGTAAAAATTCTTTGCGATCTTCTTTCATTGCGGTTAATCTATTTGCCTTTCACTTTCGATTTTCCACTTTCCACTTTCGATTTTCTCTTACCATTCATTCCCCGGGTATGCCCTTTGCATAAACTGCAATTCGGCAAGTATATACCCAAGATGTTCCGTATGCATACCTTCTTTACCCCCGCTCTGCGACCAACCCATGGGAGGTAATTCCAATGTGGCTTCTGCAAAAACCTTTTGTATTAATGCATACCATTGATCCTTTAAAGATGCAGGATCAATACCAATTTTCATCTCAGCACAAGATATTTCAAAAGTTGACGGCATAAATAATTCGCCTGTATATGACCATAAATGATCAACCGCTTTTTTCATACGTTGGTTGCTCTCTTCCGTTCCATCACCCAGACGAACTATCCACTCACTGCTCCAGCGAAGATGATAAGCCGTTTCCTTTATGGCCTTTTCGGCTATGGCAGACAGTTGCTTATCTTCCAATTGTTGTAATGCACGGTACTGCAATAATTGAAACTGGCTAAATAAGTATTGACGAAGAACTGTTTCTGCCCAGTCGCCTTTAGGCAGTTCAAGCATCAGGCAGTTTTTGAATTCCCGGACATCACGCAAATATGCCAGCGTATCTTCTGTTGCACCCTCGCCAATAATGGATGCTGCATATTGATACAAATACCTTGATTGCCCAATCAGGTCAAGTGAAATATTAGTAATGGCAATATCCTGTTCCAGTATCGGTCCGTGGCCACACCATTCGCTGTTTCGATGTCCGAGGATCAATGCGTTATCTGCCAGATGGAGGAGGTAGTTTGTAAAGTGTGTATGAGGCATGGGGCGTGTAGAATTTATGTTAGTCACCAGTAGCCAGTCGGCAGTAGCCAATTAACAGCCGGGGGAAATAGTCGTGAGTCATTAGTCGTGAGTCAACAGCCAAAGGCATTAAGATTATGAATTTCTTTGTTTTTGGTTTAAAAATTAACTTGCCTGTCATTTCTTTGTCAACCGTCAACCGTCAACCGTCAACCGTCAACCGTCAACCGTCAACCGTCAACCGTCAACCGTCAACCGTCAACTTGTTACATATTCTTTACGGCTTCCGGCAACACATAAAAAGTAGGATGCCTGTAAACC
>JAHEEX010000169.1 GCA_024640465.1 Sphingobacteriales bacterium
CGATTCCGGTTTGGATATTGATGCCTTACGCATTGTTGCCAATGGTGTAAATAAATCCCGCAATAAAGACAATGCATTCCTGCTGGTAACCCATTATCAACGACTGCTTGATTATATCGTTCCTGATTTTGTACATGTATTATATAATGGACGCATTGTAAAATCAGGCACCAAGGAACTTGCCCTGGAACTGGAAGAAAGAGGATATGATTTTATTAAGAACGAAGTGGAACTTTCAGCCCAGGATTAATCTTTTTAACTCAAACTCACCTGGCTGCCATCAACAGCAAGTCAGCAGTGTAAAATAAAGTATTACGTATGTCGAACGATGCGATCCAGTATTTCGCCGCTAAGTTCAGTGAAGAAAAGAAAAAGCCGGGTGTATTGGCCGGCTTTAGTGAAAAAGCCATGTCTGAATTCCAAAAACTCGGGCTACCAGCCATCAGGCATGAAGAATGGAAATATGCACGGGTAAGTAACCTGTTCCGTAAAGACCTAAAGTTTGTCAACGGGGAAACAGGAATCACTTTGGCAGACCTGGAAAAATTTCGGTTACCCGGCTCAGATAGTGCAACCGAGCTGGTATTTATAAATGGTATTTTTAACCCGGCGCTGTCTAAAGTGCGTCACCAACCTGAAGAACTTATTGCCATCCCCCTCGAAGAAGCGGCCAATGATGTTTATGCAGCATTCATAGAAGCAAACTTAGGGCTTAGTGCAGATTATCATCCGGATGGTATCCATGCCCTTAATGCCGCATTTGCCGTCAACGGATTATTCATTGTTGCGAAGAAGGGAAAAGTCATTGAAAAGCCTGTATATATTTATAACCTGGCAGACAGCCGGTCCGGATTTATCTTCGCACAGCCAAGGACGCTTGTTCATGTGGAAGCAGCGGCTCAATTGCAAATAGCGGAACAGTATATTACCATTGGCGGAAATGAAAGTTTTACCAATGAAGTGTTTGAACTGGTTGCAGAAAAAGATGCCGTAGTGGATTACTATAAGATTCAAAACGAAGGTGCCCTTGCAAATCATGTTGGAACAACTCATATACGCCAGGTTGGCAAATGCCTCACCAATGCAGTAACCATTACGCTCAGTGGCGCAATGGTGAGGAACAACCTTAATATGATCATGGAATCCGAGCATGGGGAATCCCATATGTATGGACTATATCTGCTGGATGGAAAAACCCTTGCAGATAACCACACAATCGTGGATAATGTGATGCCGCATTGTTACAGCAATGAATTGTACAAAGGCATCATGGACGGAGAATCTTCAGGTGTGTTTAACGGAAAGATCTTTGTACGCAAAGATGCCCAGAAGACCAATGCCTATCAATCCAATAAAAATGTTTTGCTTAGCGATAAAGCTTCGGCCAATACCAAACCCCAGCTGGAGATCTTTGCTGATGATGTAAAGTGTTCCCATGGATGTACTATTGGCAGGCTTGACGATGAAGCCCTATTCTACCTGAGGTCAAGGGGCATAAGTGAAAAAAATGCTAAGTCGCTTTTACTGCATGCATTTGCGGTAGACATCCTCGATAATATCAAACTCGAACCGCTGAGGGAACATGTAGACCGCATGATCTCTGAAAGGCTCGAATTCAATTTCTAAATATGGAAACAGTGGCTTTACAAAAAGGGTTTGACATTTATTCCATCAGGAATCTGTTCCCCATTCTTCAACGTGAAGTAAAAGGAAAGCCACTGGTATACCTGGATAATGCGGCAACATCACAGAAACCCTCAGTTGTTATTGATGCACTGACTAATTATTACTCAGGTTATAACGCCAATATCCACAGGGGCATACATACTTTGGCAGAAGAGGCCACTGCTGCATTTGAAGATACCAGGGAAACTGTAAGGCGATTTATAGGCGCATCATCAACAGAAGAGATCATTTTCACCCGCGGTACTACGGAAGGGATTAACCTGGTGGCTTCAAGCTGGGGCAGGGCAAACTTACAAACAGGTGATGAGATAATTATTTCCACTCTTGAACATCATTCCAATATCGTTCCCTGGCAAATGATCGCGGCTGAAAAAGGTGCGGTACTGAAAGTTGTGCCTGTTACAGAGGAAGGTGAATTTATGTACGAGGCATTTGAACAAATGCTGTCTGCAAAAACAAAATTTGTTTCACTTGTTCATGCATCAAATGCCCTCGGTGTAATCAACCCCGTGAAAAAGGTTATTGATGCCGCCCATGCGTTGGGCGCCCTTGTACTAATTGATGGTGCTCAATCTTCTGTGCACCTGGACATTAATGTGCAGGAACTCAATTGTGATTTCTTCGCATTTTCAGGACATAAAATTTACGGTCCCACCGGAGTTGGTGTTCTATACGGAAAGAGAGCTGTTTTAGAAGCCATGCCCCCATACCAGGGAGGAGGTGAAATGATCCGGGAAGTGAGTTTTAGCGGCACAACATATAATGAACTGCCTTACAAATTTGAAGCCGGTACGCCTAATATTGCAGATGTGATTGCCCTGAAAGCCGCATTGGATTTTATATCCGGACTGGGGAAATCATCTTTAGCAGAACATGAACACAGCCTGCTGACCTACGCTACCGCACAATTAAAAGCTATTCCCGGCTTGAAAATAATAGGCGATATTGAACATAAAGTAAGCGTCATTTCCTTTATCATAGAAGGTATACATCCACAGGACATCGGGATCCTCCTGGATAACCAGGGCATTGCAGTAAGAACAGGCCATCATTGTACCCAGCCTTTGATGCATCGGTTAGGCATCCCCGGTACCAGCAGGGCATCTTTTGCAGTATATAACACATTAGAAGAAATTGACGCATTGGTGAAAGGCTTATTGAAAGTGAAAAAAATGCTTGGGTAAAATGACAGATACCCCTACCATAAAGGCCATTGAAGAGGAGATTATAGAAGAGTTTTCCCTTTTCGACAATTGGGAAGATAAATATGAATACCTGATAGATATGGGGAAAAAATTACCCAAACTGGATGATGCCCATAAAAAAGATGAAAATAAAATCAGGGGCTGCCAATCGACAGTATGGATGGTATCAGAATATAAAAACGGCAGGATTTTTTATAAGGCAGACAGCGATGCCATGATCGTAAAAGGATTGATCAGCATGCTGATCAGGGTATTTTCAGGTCAGAAACCCGCAGATATTGTTTCGGCCGATATGAAATTTATTGATACCATTGGAATGAGTACTCATCTTGCCCAGACACGTTCCAATGGTTTGAGGTCCATGATCAAGCAGATGAAACTGGATGCCATGGTATGGGCGTCAAAAGAAAATAATTAAAGCAGGAAGACAAGCTATATGGAGAATGAAGAATTAAAAGAAAAAGTCATTGAGAAGATCCAGGAAATTTATGATCCCGAGATCCCTGTTAATATCTGGGATCTGGGGCTTATTTATGAAGTGAATATCCTGCCCATTAATAATGTTCAGGTTGTAATGACGTTAACCGCACCAAGTTGCCCCGCAGCACAAACCATTCCGCATGATGTAGATCAAAAGATTCGCGAGATTGAAGGGGTGAATGATGTTCATGTGGAAGTAACCTGGACCCCTTCCTGGAATAAAGACATGATGAGCGAAGTTGCGAAACTGGAACTGGGGTTTCTATGATCATTTCTTAGCGCCCTTCCTTCTTTGCGGTGAATTGAATTATATAGCTGATTTGATTTTCTATACCAGCATAATTACCGGTTTTGATATTTTTGTCATTGAATAATTGACTTCCTACACCAACTGCAAAAACACCGGCTTCAATCCATTTTGCCAAAGATACTTCGTCCAACTCCACTCCCCCTGTTACCACAATTTTCAAAAAAGGCATTGGGCCTTTGAGATGTTTTATATAAGAAGGACCTACAGTTCCGGCCGGAAAAAGTTTGATTACTTCTGCTCCCATGTCGTACGCTGTTTTCATTTCAGATGGGGTAAAACAACCAGGAATCCAGGGTATATTATTTTTAATGCAAACCTCGCCTACTAAAGGCTCGAGATTTGGTGCTATGATAAAATCTGCGCCGGCGTCAATAAATTTTTGGGCAGTTTCTGCATCCAGTATTGTGCCGGCACCTAATGATAATTCTGGTAATTCTTTTATAACATAGGGTACCAATTGTTTAAAAACACTGTAGGCGGCTTCATCCCTGTTTGTCAGTTCAAACACCCTTACACCGGCATTATAACAAGCCTGCATTACCGATTTACAAACTTCTACGTCTGCATAGTTGAACAGGGGAAGTACCCTGTTGGTCTCTATCTTCTGAAAAACTTCTTCCTTACTGAATCGGGACATAAATCAAATTATAGATATTGAAATATAGATAACCTAAAATACAGCCCACAGAGAGCCACAGAGAAAACAGACGAACAGCGGGGGAAAAGAGTCTTTACTCTGTGGATCTCCATTGTCTATGTGGCCCTCTGTGGGCTAAAAGAAACCCAATATATTTATGATCAAATACTAAAAAAATAATCACCTGACGATCCTCCCCCCTGTATCCCCTTCCATCACCTGTAATACCTGCTCTACAGATCCAAGCATGATATCACCCTCAAAGCTGTGCTTTAAAACCGCACTGGCGGTTGCAAAATCAATTTTTTGCTGGTCGTTCCAGCCTTGTAATGCGGCATATATGAATCCTGCCATGAATGTATCTCCGCTTCCTATCCGTTCTACAATCTGCTCCATATTATAATTCCTGGTTTCCATAAAATCAGTACCGTTCCACAACCAGCCAGACAGGCGGTTATGTGTAGCCGAAATTTGTTCCCTTGGAGAAGTAATCATATAGCGGATAGCCGGGAAACGACTTTGCATTTGACTGCAAATAGATATGAAACCATTTCCTTTATCTTTCCCGGCAGCAATGCCAAAAATAGTACGGGTATCATTCTCACTGGCAACCACAACCTGTGTAAGCGCCAGCATTGGCGACATAATTTCAACTGGTGTCTTTCCATACCGCCACAAGCCTGATCTGAAATTGATGTCGCCTGAAACCGTAATTCCTTTTGCCGCACATACTGTCAGGGCCTCCATCAGCACATCAGCAGCACCTGCTGATAAAGCAGGGGTTATTCCGCTCCAGTGAAACCATTCAGCGCCCTCCAGGATTTCATCCCATTTGAACATGCCTTTATTGACACTGGAAAAAGCGGAAGGCAATCGGTCATAGGTAATGATTGTTGGTCGGCTCATAGCTCCTTGTTCTACAAAATAAAGTCCAAGCCGCTCCCCGCCCATTTGAATATAACTTGTATCCATTCTCCTTTGGCGAAGCCATCCTATTGCAGCATGCCCCAGTTCATTGTCGGGGAAACGTGATACATGTATACCCTGCATACCCCATAGACTAAGGGCGCCAGTGACATTTGCTTCAGAACCACTGTATAAAATATCCAGGCTGATGGCTTGTCGTAATTTCTGTTTACCAGGAGGTGTGAGGCGCATCATAACTTCGCCCAGGCTAACAATCTTTTGCATAATACAAGATACAATAACTTATAAATTATTATGGATGCAATTGAATACTTAACCACAAATGAGCATTGAGCGCCTTGAATCAGGAAAGAAAAATCAAGAGCGGAAGACGGGACTCGAACCCGCTACCTACAGCTTGGGAAGCTGTCGCTCTACCAGGTGAGCTACTTCCGCTTAAATTCTTTTACAATTTAAGAAACTGGTTTCAATAAAAATCAGAAAGCAGGAAGAGTTTCAGAGAAAAGCTATCTTAGGAGTATGTTCGCAATGGTCACCGGAATACCGTTACTATTCATCATCGCTGCTGCGATTGCACTGGTCATTATAAGTTCAGCCCGTTTTAGGATTCATCCATTCCTCTCACTTATGCTGGCGGCTTTGCTCACAGGCCTTGCTGCAGGAATTTCTCCGGAAGAAATTATTCCAATAATAACTAAAGGCTTAGGAGATATGGCTGGCGCCATTGGACTGATTATTACACTGGGAACGCTTATAGGAGTGGTACTTGAAGAAAGTGGCGCAGCGCAAAGTATCGCAAAATCGTTCCTCCATCTTTTAGGCCATAAACGTGTAATTATTTCTATGTCAATCATTGGAGCATTGGTTGGTATCCCTGTTTTTGCTGATAGTGGTTTTTTGATGTTACAGGCCCCGGGGAAAAAGCTTGCCTTGCAAACAGGTAAAAACCCAGATGCAATTACCATTGCAACGGCAACCGGTCTTATGGCTACTCATGTTTTGGTTCCTCCTACACCAGGTCCTTTAGCTGCTGCCGGAAACCTGGGAGCAGAACAATTTCTTGGCATGGTAATTTTAATAGGGCTCGCAACGGCTATCCCAGCTATAATTATGGGTTATCTTTTTGCGGTTAGAATGCCCGAAGCCTTGAGTAGCAAAGAAAGGCAAGGAAATTTTTCTCAAACTAATGACCAGACCAATTTACCCGTATTCTGGAAATCCGTTTTACCTATTTTACTTCCACTTATATTGATCATCCTCGGAACTTTTATTCGGATGTCCGGCATCCATAATGCCAGCATAAGTATGCTAATTTTCCTTACACATCCTGTAACCGCTTTAGCCATGGGACTGGCATGTGGCATTATTTTCCTGCCAAAAAATAAAAACAGTCCAATGAGTACATGGATGGAAAAAGCTATTCTTCAAGCTGGCCCTATCCTGTTAATTACTGCTGCAGGCGGTGCTTTTGGTGCAGTATTAAAAAGCCTGCCGGTCAATGAATTTTTAAACCAGGCCCTGCTCGGTGCAAATATGAAAGGCCTCTGGCTTTTACCCATTATTTTTTGTATTTCAGCACTTATTAAAACTTCTCAAGGATCGTCCACGGCTGCTTTGATCATTACATCTTCAATAATCGCACCCATGCTTACTGCATTGAACATCCAAGGCGCAGTTCCACTTGCATTGCTAGTGTCGGCAATCGGGTCCGGGGCAATGGTTGTAAGCCACACAAATGACAGTTATTTCTGGATAGTTTCCCGCTTCGGGGGAATTAATTTACAACAAACCCTTAAAGGACTTACCGTTGCCACTTTTTGGATGGGATTAACAGCATTAGCTACGACAATGGTTTTATGGTTTGTGCTTGTTTAAAAAAGGAGTTAATATCTTATAGCAGTGTATTAATTTTTTTAGGGTCCATTACTATCTTTTCCCTTTTAAAATTTACTGAAATATCCGACCCTTTTGCAAGCATTACCGAATCCGGAAGCTTTGAAGATAGATGCGCAAAAGAGGGTCCATACATAGATTCAAAATCACAGTCAACCTTAAAATTCTTTACTTCAAAAGTACTCCATCTGGGATGTACAACTTCGTATGACGATGAATTGGTATCTGAAATTTTGGTAAACCCAAGGTAGTGCTCAAAAATAAATTCTTCAAGACTTTGAGGTTTCATTGATTTGGAAACTGTATCAGCTTCAACCTGTATGCAATTCCAGCGTTCCTTCTTTTTCCAGTAGTATTCGATAAGCCTGTTCCTGGTATTTTTCTCCCAATAGTGACGGGTTGGCAAAACGGAATAATGTTCCTTGTAAAAAAAATTGGCCATCCAGGCTACCGACTTAAAAGGCACAGCTTCATTTATAAAAACTACTCCCCGCTTTTTTTCATTCCCGATTTTTTTAACAACATAAAAACGGAGGTTGATTTCTTCAAATGTTCCGAGAAACGGTACTGGAATTCCAAAGATTTTTGTTTTGGCAAAAAGGAATCCAACCAGGCTCACATAAGCCTTCCCCTCAAAATAATCCAGAGATGTCCCCGCGGGCAGGTATGGTTCCAGAATGGAAGGATCTACAGAATAATTAGCCATGATCAGGTTCTTCCATTTGGCACGCAAAAATTGTAAAGGCATGTAATTGAACTGTTCTTTATAGTTATTGCGCTAAAAGTATTTATTCTTTCTTTAAGAGAAGTGATTTTTTTGAAAACTTTACACATTAATCAGCCTGCCGGAATATATAAATGCTCTTAATATACAACAAGGGGAAAATGACCGCAACAATTTTTGAGGTTAATTATTCCCGTTTGATGCATTATTGAACTGGCACCGGGAAAAGACTTTAACCGGCAGAAAGAAGTTCCTCACCACAACTATCTTCCTAAGATGGTCATTAGTTCACGGGAGAAAAAATATCAGTATAATAAAAATACCCTTGGGGATTTCACCTTACATCATTCCTGGGAATGTATC
>JAHEEX010000170.1 GCA_024640465.1 Sphingobacteriales bacterium
GAACATCGTCTTCGAACCATGGGAAGATACCGGATTTGTATGCCTGTATTAGCCTGGGTGCAGACAGATCACCACCAATAGCCAGCAAGCCATCCGGTTCCGCCAGGTTCGGATCAGGAAATTGCAGATCTTCATCTAAGGCAAAAATGGGCATGGGGAATTGCAGGCTTATTGCAAAGGCCTTAATTGTTTAAGGGAATATTAAGTTTCTGAAAGCACTTCGATGGTAGCGCCAATGCCTCGGTCAGTGATGGCGTCACACATTGGTTTTAATTCATTGTATCCGCCATGTTTAACAGCGTATTTGCCGTGGGAGTGGATGATCATGGCGCATTGTTCTGCCTGTTCCTGCGTTTGATTGCATATCTCCACGAGGGCATCAATTACCCATTCAAAAGTATTCACCTCATCGTTCCATACGATCAGGCTGCACGATTGGTCGGTTGAGTCGAGGACGTCAACATCTTCTTCCAGGTCGTACAATGGTTTTATGGGGTTGAGGGGCATGGGACAATTCTTTCGGCAAAATTAAACACTTCCGGCTCTAAATGGAAGCCTATGTGCGAAAAAAGGGTGAATTTTCTCTTTTCCTGGTATGTTTTATGGAAGTCAGATACTTGCCGGCATTGATTTACAGGCTTTTTGGTGAGTTTTTAAAGAAATCTTTACCTAATGTGTGATAAAAAAATTTGGTAAAAAGGCTGAGCCATTTATCTTTGCACTCCCAAAACAGGGAGTTTAGCTCAGCTGGTTCAGAGCATCTGCCTTACAAGCAGAGGGTCGGCGGTTCGATCCCGTCAACTCCCACCAATAAAATCTACCGCAAAGAAAAAAAGAACGCAAGGTTGTCCTTGCGTTCTTTTTTTCTTTGCGGTAAAGCCTGGCGGAGAGAGAGGGATTCGAACCCCCGGAAGCTTGCACTTCAACGGTTTTCAAGACCGCCGCATTCGACCGCTCTGCCATCTCTCCGGCGCAAAAATACAGTTTGAAACTTTACGACGCAAAAAACTTTGGTATTATCATGCATTTTGATCGGATTTTATTTGAATGACAACCATACATATAAAGCCGGGAAGCGTCAATACCTAATTTTGTACCTTTACTTTTCATGACGCAACTCCGGGCAGTAAATAAATACTTCTATAAATATAAATGGCGCCTGATCCTCGGGGTTATGTTCATCATCATTTCTAATTATTTTGGTATTCTCGCGCCACAAATAACCGGCTATGTAGTGGATAAAGTAGAACACCAGATAAAGGTGGTTAAGGCCATTTCCAGCAAAGCTCCGGTGGTTAAATCATTTTACGATCCTTTAGTAGAAAAATTCATTCAGGCCGTTGAAAATGCTGCCATGCCCTTCTCGAGGCTGATTCTTTTTTGTGGCATTCTCTTACTGGCAGTGGCCCTTCTCAGGGGATTTTTTATGTTCCTCATGCGGCAAACCATCATTGTCATGAGCCGGCATATTGAGTTCGATCAGAAAAATGAAGTGTACAAACATTATCAAAGCCTGGATACGCAGTTTTACAAAGTACACAGTACAGGCGACCTGATGAGTCGGATGGCCGAAGACGTTAGCAGGGTAAGGATGTATACCGGGCCTGCCATCATGTACCTGGTAAACCTGTCGGCCCTGATCAGTTTTAGCCTTTTTTATATGTTCAGGAAAAATGCGGAACTCACACTTTATGTATTATCACCATTGCCCATACTGGCCATCGCCATCTATTTTGTAAATAATGTCATCAATAAAAAAAGCGAACAAATCCAGGCTCAGTTAAGTGACCTGACTACAAATGCACAAGAATCTTATTCGGGTATACGTGTCATCAAGTCCTTTGTACAGGAAAAATCCATGCTGCGTTTTTTTTCCCGGAATGCTGATGAATACCGCAACAGTGCTGTCAATCTCGCTAAAGTGGAGGCGGTTTATTTTCCATCAATCGGATTGCTCATCGGCCTAAGCACCTTACTCACCATATTCATTGGCGGTATCTACCAGGTGAACAACCAGATTTCTTCCGGAACGATTGCAGAGTTTGTGGTGTATATAAACATGCTCACCTTCCCTGTCAGTGCTATTGGCTGGGTGGCGAGCATGATACAACGCGCATCTGCCTCACAGAAACGGCTAAACGAATTCCTGGATACGAAGCCCACCATAACAGATAATCCAGGGGCCATAGAGCTCACAGAAATAAACGACATACGGTTTAATAACCTGGACTTTATTTATCCGCATACCGGTATCCAGGCTATAGAAGGATTCAACCTCCATATCAGGAAAGGCGAAAAAGTGGCCATCATTGGCAGAACCGGCAGTGGAAAATCCACGATCGCCCAACTCCTGCTGCGGATGTATGATCCTGTTTCCGGAGGTATCAGCATAAACGGTACCGATATCCGAAACCTGCAGATCAACAGCCTGCGCAAGTTGATCAGTTATGTTCCCCAGGATGTTTTTCTGTTCAGTGATACGGTGAAAAATAATATCCGGTTTGGATCGGAAAACGCTACAGATGAAGCTGTGAAAACAGCCGCCAGGCAGGCTGCCGTTGACGGTGAGATCAATGGTTTTTCTGATGGTTATGAAACCATGATCGGGGAGAGGGGAGTGAACCTGAGTGGTGGACAAAAGCAACGCCTTTCCATAGCTCGTGCCTTATGCAAAGATTGCGACCTCCTTTTATTTGATGATTGTCTGAGTGCAGTTGATGCAAAAACCGAAAAACAAATTCTCACTGGCCTGAATGAGGTAATGAAAGATAAAACGGCCATTATCATAACACATCGCATCTTTTCATTATTTGAATTTGATAAAATCATCGTCCTGGAAGATGGGGCCATCTCAGAGCAAGGCCGTCATTCTGATCTTATGGCGCTAAATGGCTATTACAGTGAACTCTACCATAAACAGCAAGACACTGAAGACAGCAGGAAAATGGCTGCAGAAAAGGGGAATTGAGGTTATAGAATTAAGTATTTTGAATGCAAAACTTAATTGCAAAGCGAATAGAGTTTAGTATCCTGGTGGGAAAAAACAAGCGATGAAATTATGCCACCTGTGCGGGGGTTAAAGACTGCATACATCCTCCCCCTAAAACCAGAGTATGTGATAACTCGAAATTCACCCCCTCCAGAGGGGGACATTACTTCTCCAATTCTTTCTTAAAAAATTCAACGATCACTTGTTAAAAGAACATTGCAGCGAAGGGCTGTTATGTCCCCCTCTGGAGGGGGTAAACCGCGGAGGAGTTGTATCATGAAGCTGCAGGGGGAGGACAAAGCTAAAATGGTAGTGTGGTTTATTTCTAGCCAACCCTGCAGCTACAATGACAATGCGAACAAAAATGGCAATCCTATATGGTTAATTTCCACTATGTTTAAAATCTTTAACCAAATTTTGACAATTCAAAAACAATTTTATCTTTGTCCGGCTTAAGTGATTGTCTTATTAAACCAAAAACTACAACTGTGGCGTACGAAAACAACGAAAAAAGAATGGAAAGCGTTTATAGCAAACGTATCCGGGCGGGGAAGAGAAGGACCTATTTCTTTGATGTCAGAACAACCCGTGGAAATGATTATTACCTCACCATTACGGAAAGCCGTAAGCGTTTTAATGATGATGGGTACGACAGGCATAAGATTTTCCTTTACAAAGAAGACTTCAACAAATTCCTGAAAGCGCTTACTGAAGCGGTTGATCATGTGAAAACCGAGTTGATGCCTGATTTTGATTTTGACGCATTCAATCATGAAAATGATGCAGAGATGGACGGATATTCAGATAACGGTTCTGAAATGCCGGTTGCTTCTGCACCCGCTCCTGCACCGGCTCCTGTAGAAGAAGTGAAAGTAGAAACACGCACAACTGAAATTCCCGAGCAAAATAATTCCGCTTCTGAAGAAGTAGATAAATGGTAATTTTAACTAACTGCTTATTAATCAAGGCCTTCCAGACGGAAGGCTTTTTTTATGCCAGATACTAAAATTGGCTGGAAAACGTATTAGTATTGGCAATTTCCAATATCTGATGAAGCTTCGTTTTCTCCTAATATGCATAACATTTGGCTGGGCAACATTTGCACAGTCTCAGGGCCGTTGCGGCTTCGATATCGTACACCAAAAAAGAATGAATACTGACCCTGTTTACAAAGCAGGTATTGAAGAGGAAAAAGCACGTATCAGGAAATATGTGCATGAGCACAAAAATGAACTGCTCAATCTTCCAACAGCTGCACTTTACACCATTCCGGTAGTTGTGCATGTGATTCATACAGGCGGTGCAGTGGGTACTACTTATAACCCAAGTGTTGCCCAAATACAGTCTGCCATAAATTACCTCAACCAGGTGTATGAGGGTACATTGCCCGGAATTGAAGGTGTGGGTGAGATACAGATCAATTTTGCCCTCGCAACCCGCGATCCCAATTGTAATCCAAGCTCAGGCATAACCAGGACGGATGGTTCGGGAATAACCGACTACACAACACTTGGGGTAAATGCCAATAATACAAATGGTGTTAATGAATCTGTTGTAAAAAACCTTATCCGTTGGGATCCATACAGGTATTATAATGTGTGGGTGGTTAATCGTATCGATGGTAACGATGGCACATCCGGAAGCTTCATTGGAGGTTTTGCCTATTTCCCCGGAGCACCGTCTACATTAGATGGCACGATCATGCTGGCAACTCAAATGAATACAAACAGGAAGACGCTTCCGCATGAAATAGGACACGCTTTCAATTTATATCACCCTTTTCAGGGGGCCAGTGGAGCTACTTGTCCAACCAATGCTGATTGTACTATTGACGGGGATGAAATATGTGATACTGATCCCATTACCCAGCCTGCAGGTTTCGTATGCAGAACAGGTACAAATTCCTGCACCGGTACACCATATAGTATCAACACGGAGCACAATTTTATGAACTATACTAATTGCGCTACTCTTTTTACGGCAGATCAGAAAATAATGATGTTGGCTGCTGCTGCAGGACCATTTAGAAGCGGATTGGCAACTTCATGGGCAAAATCTGCTTCTTATCCTGTGTTGCCTTTTACACCTCCAATTGCCGCGGCCTGTACCCCGGTTACTTCGGGCACAGGTACTTCAAGTAACACGGCTGGAAATATCAATTTTTTAATCGCTAACAGGAACCTGAGTTCCGGGAACAGCAGGTCTGATAATGGTTATTTAAACGGTGCGGCAGGTTGTCTTAACCTGGTTGAACTTATAAGCGGAAATACCTATCCGTTTACGCTTTCACCATTGGGTGCCAATTATGAACAACTCAGGGTGTGGATTGACTACAATAATAATGGCATTTTTGAAAATGTTACGGAGCAGGTTTTCTATCAGAATGATATCGGTCCGCCCGCTGCCTATAATATGACAGCATCTGGTAATTTCAATGTTCCAGTAACCGCAGTGACCAACACTGTTTTACGAATGCGGGTTATTGAAGAAATTTCTACCAGGTATGGTGGGGCTTATAATATAAACAGTTCTTGTTATAATCCGGTTTACGGACAGGCGGAAGATTTTCCGGTAATGATTTATGCAAATAGTTTGCTCCCCGTTTCATATTCTTTATTCAGGGCTATGGCAGATGGAGCTGATGTTTTTCTGAACTGGAAAACAGAAACGGAAAAGGATAACGCTAAATTTATTATTGAACGTTCCGGAGATGGTACCCTCTTCCTTACAGTCGGAGAAATAATTGGCAGGAACGCCAGCCAGGGCGCCGCATACCAGTTTAGGGACAGGCAACCGGGTGATGGTATATTTTACTACAGGTTGAAGCAACTGGATGCCAATGGAAGTTTCAGCTATTCCGCCATTGTTAAAGTTAATATAACGATGTCGGGTAGTCGGAATATCAAGGTTCTTTCAAATATTGTTGATCAGGAAATAAACCTTCAGTTCAACCAGCATTCTGCCGGGGCAAATACCGGAATCCGTTTGTTGGATATATCCGGCAGGCAGTTGTTGTTTCAGCAAGTGCGTCCGCAAAGAGGTGATATTTATAAGGTCGACTTGTCTGCACTTAATTTATCAAAAGGAATGTACCTCGTAGAAATCACCCAGGGTGCAGACAGGTGGATTGAAAAAGTGATAATGAAATAAACAATGCTTTGCGTCTTCTTCTCTTTGCGGTTTATGTATCACCTCATTTTTTTATATACATTGATCAACCCATTGGTGGAGCTGTCATGCCCCTTTACAACTTCTTCTGTAATCAATTCAGGCAATATTTTATTGGCCAGTTGCTTGCCCAGTTCAACGCCCCATTGATCAAAGCTGTAAATATTCCAGATCACCCCCTGCACAAAAATCTTGTGTTCATAAGCGGCAATGAGTTTTCCGAGTTCAAAAGGAGTGATCTTTTTTACCAGGAAAGAATTGGTTGGCCTGTTGCCTTCAAATACTTTAAAGGGGGCAAGTTTCGCTCTTTCTTCCGGTCTTAGTTTACTCATTTCCAGTTCCACTTCTTCTTTTGTTTTCCCATTCATCAACGCTTCTGTCTGTGCGAAGAAGTTTGATAATAATTTCGGGTGATGATCACCGATAGGATTATGGCTAATGGCAGGTGCAATGAAATCACAGGGTATTAATTGTGTTCCCTGGTGGATCAATTGATAAAATGCGTGTTGACCGTTAGTGCCTGGTTCGCCCCAGATAACAGGTCCGGTTGAATAAGTTACCCTGCTGCCATTGCGGTCCACATACTTTCCATTGCTTTCCATATTGCCCTGCTGGAAATATGCTGCGAACCTGTGCATATACTGATCGTAAGGGAGTATCGCTTCTGTATGGGCTCCGAAGAAATTGGTATACCAAAGCCCTATAAGGGCCATGATTACCGGTATATTTTTTTCCAATTCCGATTCACGGAAATGTTTGTCCATTTCGTATGCGCCTCTGAGCAAGTTGTCGAAATTATCATAACCAATGGTCAGCGCGATGGATAATCCGATAGCACTCCATAAACTATAGCGGCCACCAACCCAGTCCCAGAATCCAAACATATTGGCTTCGTTAATACCAAAGGCAGTTACTGCCTTTGCATTGGTGGAAAGGGCTGCAAAATGCAGCGCAACATGTTTATCATTTCCTGCTTTATTGATAAACCATTCCCTTGCGGTATGTGCATTGGTCATGGTCTCCTGGGTAGTAAAAGTTTTTGATGCAATTAAGAAGAGGGTTTCATCAGCCTGCACCTTCTTCAGTGTTTCCGCAATATGGGTGCCATCCACATTAGACACAAAATAAACCTGCATGCCTTCTTTCCAGTAAGGGCGCAACGCTTCTGTTACCATCACCGGACCAAGGTCACTGCCTCCGATGCCGATGTTCACAATATTTTTGATTTTCTTTCCGCTATATCCCAGCCATTTACCCGAGTGAATATCATCACAACACTTCTTCATTTGATTGAGAACGGCTGTTACATCCGGCATGATATCCCTGCCTTCCAGTAAAACGGGTTTATCAAAACAATTCCTTAAAGCAGTATGTAATACCGCCCTGTTTTCTGTTGCATTTATAGCTTCGCCGGAGAACATTGCTTCAATAGCTTCAGGGAGTTTGGTTTCCCTGGCCAATTGAAAGAGTTTATCCAGTGTTTCATTTGTAATAATATTTTTAGAAAAATCAAACAGCAGTTCGCCTGATGTAATGGAAAATTTTTTGAAACGTTCAGGGTCTTGCTCAAATAAGCCGCGCAACTGCACATGGCACATATCATTATTATAATGTGCGCTTAATGCTTTCCATGCGTTTGTAGAAACAGGATTAATAGCTGGGAACATACATTTTTTATAATTGATCAATAATTTGAATGGTTTCTGCTACCATCACGGGTGTGATGTCCAGATGTGTAACAATTCTTATCCGGGTAGGGGAGAAAGCAAAAAGAAGCACCCCATGTTCCTTCATTTTGTCTACAAAAGTTGAAGGTGTCATAGAACCGCCAATTTCCGCGATGATGATATTCGTTTCTACGGGAAGAACTTCTTTTACAAACGATTTTTTGGACAACGCATCAGCAATTTGCCTGGCATGCTCATGGTCTGTTTTTAACCGGGTCACATGGTGCTGAAGGGCAAAAAGACCGGCTGCTGCCAGCATTCCGGCCTGGCGCATACCGCCTCCAAAAACTTTCCTAACCCGACGGGCTTTTTTGATAAAGGCAGTATT
>JAHEEX010000312.1 GCA_024640465.1 Sphingobacteriales bacterium
GGATTGCCGATCAATCCGAAAAAGCAATTTTCCGTTATGATGGCCGCTACATGAAAATGTATCGGAACGATTTTAAAAATCCCAACTCACTGGGGGGCCATCAGCCGGAGTGTTTGGCAACTGATAGCCTCGGCAATATCTGGATCGGTTTTTATGGAATGGGGCTTGATAAGTTTGATCCTGCAACAGGTATATTCACGCACTACCGTCACGATCCTAAGGATAAAGCAAGCCTCAGTAGTGATATTGTTTCAGCGGTGCTGGTTGATCATCTTGGAAATGTATGGGTAGGATCAAATGGTGGCCTGGATCTTCTTGACCAGAAGACCGGCAAGTTCAAAAATTATAAACATCATAAAAATGATTCAACAAGTTTGAGTTATGATGTTGTTAGGGCTATCTATGAAGACAAGTCGGGTGAACTTTGGTTGGGTACTGGAACTTTTTTCTCGAACCCAAAATTCGGGGGCCTTAATCGTTTCCATCGGAATTCTGGAACGTTTACCCGTTACCTCAGTGATCCGGCAAATCCGCACACACTTATAGATAACAGGGTCAAAGCAATTTTTGAAGACAGCTATGGTACTTTCTGGGTAGGGACCAACCGGGATGGCTTGCATACCCTGGATAGAAAAACGGGTCTTTTTAAAAGGCTCACATATGATCCTAAGCAACCAGAACTGCTCAGTCGCCCACCGTTCATGAACGATCAGGACCATATTAGTTTCATAACCGAAGATTCAGATAAAAAAATCTGGATTGGTACCTGGGAAAATGGATTAACCCGTTACGATCCCATAACAAAAAAAATTACACGTTACGGCAATAATGATGACAAATCAAATGGTATAAAAATAAGATCCAGCTGGAACATTTATACTGCCTCGGATGGTTTGCTTTGGCTGATGATCCCGTCAGAGGGTTTGGTTAAGATCGATATAAATAATACGATTATTCCTCATGTTGATATGGCAGGTAAAGTTTGGGATTTCTATGAGCAGGGAGACTCAATAGGTTGGTATGCTACCGAAAAAGGTTTAGTGCGTAAAGATTACAGAATTGGTACAACGCGAGTGTATGTTCATGATCCGGCTAACCCGAATAGTTTAAGTAATAGCAGTACTACCAGGATTCGAAAAGACAAAACTGGGAATCTTTGGATTGGTACTTATAATGGGCTAAATCATTTCAATGTAAAAACAGAAAAATTTACCAGGTATAATGATAATGTCAATGCGCAAAACGCTGTTTCGGGTATATATGAAGACAGCGATTCAACATTATGGCTGACCTATTTTTGTGGAGGGTTGGAATTTTATAACTGGAAAACCGAAAAGCGTACGTTCTATCTGAATGACCCCGGTGATCTGAATTCGATAAGCTGGAACTGTATTTCAGCGTTTTACAAAGACGATTCAAATGATCTTTGGCTGGGAACAATAGCCTGGAAGGGATTGAACAAATTTGACCGTACCAACGGTAAATTCAAACATTATCTTCCCGGTGAATATATAAATTGTATTTACAGGGATGCATCCGGAATAATGTGGGTGGGTACTGGTGCGGGTCTTTATTATTACAACAAACCTTCGGATAGTTTTATCGAAATTGATAGTGAAATTAACGGAAGTATCATAGGTTCTGTTTTAGCCATCACCGGCGATAAAGAAGATAATCTCTGGATGAGTACTTCGAACTGGATTTATATGTTGAACAAGAAAAGGGATCATTGGTACCAATATGGTAAGGAGTATGGATTTATCAAGAATGAGTTTCTCGGTGGATCTTCATTTACAAAGAATGATGGAGAAATAAATTTTGGTGATCCTACTGGCTATTATGCTTTTTATCCTGAAAAACTAAAAACAATTGCCAGTAAAAATACCCCATTATATTTTACAGGATTCTGGCTTAATAATAAAGTAATTGTACCCGGTACCGAAGGACCGTTGAAGATGTCCCTCAATCAAACAAATGAAATAAGGCTTCACTATAATCAAAATGTATTTTCATTCAGTGCCGCGTACATTGATTTTCGCAATTCCCAGAATAAATATATTTACTATAAATTGGATCAATATGATATTGATTGGCGAAAGGCCAGATCAGAAGATGAGATGCAATATATCAAGGTGCCTCCAGGTAAATATATTTTCAGGGTAAAGACTTCCAATGTTGATGGGATATTGAATGAACAAGGCATCTCTATCACCATTACCATTTTGCCGCCCTGGTGGCGAACCTGGTGGGCTTATATATGCTATGTTGTCCTTATTGGCGGAAGTGTGTACACATTTTACCAGTATAAACTCAAACAAGGTTTACAACAGGCAGAAGCCTTGCGTTTAAAAGAACTGGATGAGGTTAAAACTAAATTGTACTCCAATATTACCCATGAATTCCGCACCCCGCTGACGGTTATCCTTGGCATGGCACAACAGGTGATTGAGCATCCGAAAGTGCATCTCAGGGAAGGTCTTAATATCATTATCCGGAATGGGCAAAATCTGCTGAAACTCGTTAATCAAATGCTCGACCTGAGCAAATTGGAAAGTGGCAAATTAAACCTGTATTATCAGCGGGCGGATATTGTGTCTTTCCTTGAATATATTGTTGAAAGCTTCCACTCTTTTGCCCAAAACAAAGGCGTTCAGCTTCACTTTATTCCGGTGGTGGAACAAATTATCATGGATTTTGATGAAGTGAGGTTGCAGCAAATTGTTTCCAATATTCTATCGAATGCGATAAAATTTACGCCTGAAGGAGGCCATATATATGTATCGTGCGATATTCTTAATGACAGGCTTATCCTTAAAATAAAAGATACAGGCATAGGTATTTCCGAAGCTGACCTGCCGCTTGTTTTTGACCGCTTTTACCAATCAGATGGAACGCATACGAGGCAGGGAGAAGGTACTGGCATTGGTTTGGCACTTACCCGTGAGTTAGTAAAAATAATGGAAGGCACCATCTCTGTCAAAAGCGAAAAAGGCAAAGGTGCTGAATTTGAAGTAA
>JAHEEX010000313.1 GCA_024640465.1 Sphingobacteriales bacterium
AAACAGGAATTGATTCGAAACGTACATAAAATTACCTTCCGGGAATGTGGATCAGAATTCATCTCTTTGCTATATGAAAGTGTTGAAATAAAAAGGCTCTGGCCGAAGTATAATTACAGCCAGAAAAAATGGGAATTCAATTTTGGGCTATTTGCATATGAAGACCAGCGAGGAATAATGCGACTGGGAATTGAAAGAAAAAGGAAAAACTTCCAACCGCTCTATACTTTTTCATTGCTTACAGAGGGCCATAATTTGTTACGAAAAATGATGCGGGAATTTGAACTTTGTCCAAAACATTGTTTCCTGCAAACGGGTAACGACAAGTGCACAGGGGTCGAAGAACATTTTTGCCGCGGGATATGCGAAGGAAAGGAAGATGTACAAACCTATAATTCCCGGGTAAATCAAGCGCTATCTAAACTTCAAAATGATCTCACCACTTTGGCGATTATGGAAGAAGGCCGGAATGAAAATGAAAGATCTGTTGTGTTAATGGAGAATGGTGTTTTTTATGGACTGGGTTTTGTTGAAAAGAAGGTGGATATCTTAGAAAGAGAAAAGCTGAAAGAATATCTTACACCTTATCCGGAAAATGAAATGATCCGGTCGCTTATCCTGAGGCATGCTGAAAAGCATCCGGAAAAGATCAAAGTGTATACACAATGATTAACCGCTAAGTCACAATGTGCACAAAGAATTACCTACTAATGGATAATATTTTCTTTTCCAATTTTTTCTTTTGCTTTGGCTGCTTAGATTCGCACACTTTTTGACGGGTATTAAAATATAAGTGTTATTATGAATGTATTTGCAGGAGCTATTGCGGGGAAACTGAATATTAAGACAGTGCAGGTGGATGCCGTATTGTCTTTGTTTGATGAAGGCGCAACTATTCCTTTTATCGCCCGGTACCGTAAGGACAAAACAGGTGCGCTCGATGAGGTGGTGATCCAGCAAATTCAGGATCAGTCGAAGTTTATGCATGAATTTGATGAAAGAAAATCCGCCATCATAAAAAGCATCACAGAACAGGGAAAAATAACAGATGATATATTGGCGAAACTCGATAAAGCAGAAACCTTGTCTGAACTGGAAGATATTTACCTTCCTTACAAACCAAAGAGAAAAACCAAGGCTTCTGTGGCACGTGAGAACGGATTGGAACCATTGGCATTACTTTTATTTAGGCAGGAAGAAAATACAGACCCGGAAAAAGAAGCTGCGGGTTTTGTTAATGATAATGTGAAAGGAGTGGATGAAGCATTGCAGGGGGCCAGGGATATCCTGGCAGAAATGTTCAGTGAAGATGCAGAAATACGGGCCACTGTGAGAAAATTATTTGAGGACAAGGCCCTTCTAATCAGCAAACTTGTTCCAGGTAAGGAAACAGATGCAGCAAAGTATCGTGATTATTTTGCTTTTAGTGAGCCGATCAGTAAAGTTCCTTCGCACCGTATATTGGCTGTGCTTCGTGGTTTCCTGGAAGGTTTTCTGCGACTGAGTATCGAACCGGAAGAAGAAGACGCCATCGCTTTACTTGAAAAGAAACTGGTAAAAGCCGGCAACAGCAGCGCTCAGCAGGTTAAAAAAGCACTTAGGGACAGTTATAAAAGATTATTACAGCCCGGCCTCGAAACAGAAATGAGAACGGCGCTCAAACAAAAGGCTGATGAGGAGGCCATCAATGTTTTTGCAGAGAACCTCCGGCAGCTTTTACTAAGCAGCCCTTTAGGCAGCAAACGTATGCTGGCCATCGATCCCGGTTATAGAACCGGTTGTAAACTGGTATGCCTTGACGAGAAAGGGGAGTTGTTGAAAACCGGTTTGATTTTTATACATGAACCCGGAAAACTTGCAGATGCTGGTAGAACCGTGCAGGATTTTGTTTCTTCCTATCAACTCGGTGCCATTGCCATTGGTGATGGAACGGCAGGGCGTGAAACAGAGCAGTTCATCAAAAAACTCAACCTGGGCCTGCCGGTATTCCTGGTTAATGAAGATGGTGCATCCATTTACAGTGCCAGTGAAATTGCCCGGGAAGAATTCCCTGAGCAGGATATTACAGTACGCGGTGCCGTTAGTATTGGTCGCCGGTTGATGGACCCCCTGGCAGAATTGGTGAAGATCGATCCTAAAAGTATTGGGGTAGGCCAGTACCAGCATGATGTGAACCAGTTCAGGCTCAATGAACGCCTCGATCAAACCGTGATAAGTTGTGTTAACCAGGTAGGTGTAAACCTTAATACAGCCAGCAAACATTTACTGGCCTATGTAAGCGGCATTAACGGGGGCATTGCGGATAATATCATTAAATACCGAAAGGAGTTAGGCAAGTTTTCAGACAGAAAACAATTGCTGAAAGTAGCCCGTTTAGGTGATAAGGCATTTGAACAATGTGCCGGTTTTATGCGCATCCATGACGGGAAACATCCATTGGATGCGAGTGCGGTGCACCCGGAGGCATATGGCATTGTAGAGAAGATGGCTACTGATCTTGGCGTGTCTTTGCCATCATTAATAGGCAATGAAGAATTCATTAAGAAAATCGATCCGAAGAAATATGTAACAGAGCAATTTGGCGTACATACACTTACGGATATCCTAACTGAATTGAAAAAGCCAGGTCTGGATCCCCGATCTGAAGTGCAGCTGTTTGAATTCGCGCAGATATTCAGCATCGATGATGTGCAGGCAGGTATGATTGTCCCGGGTATTGTTACCAACCTAACACGGTTTGGTGCATTTGTTGATATTGGTGTCAAACAGGACGGGCTGGTGCATATTTCGGAAATTTCGCATACCTATATTGCCGATCCTTCAGAAAAACTAAAACTCAATCAGCAGGTGACCGTTAAGGTTACTGAAGTGGATAAACTGCGTAAACGCATCGCATTGTCGATCAAACAAGCCACACCAGGTGATACAAGTGCTCCAGTAAAGAGGCCGCATTCAGCACCACCTCCGCCAAAAGAAAAAGATTTGTCGGGAATGGGCATGGCTGATGCACTG
>JAHEEX010000171.1 GCA_024640465.1 Sphingobacteriales bacterium
AAAAAGTAAGTAAAGATGAGATCATCTTCCAGGAAGGAACTACCGGTTATTATTATCACCAGTTGGTAAAAGGTCGGGTGAAATGGGTAAATATTGACGACCAGGGCAAAGAATTTATTCAGTGCCTGATCAGGGAAGGGGAGAGTTTCGGTGAATTACCCATGTTAGACGACGGTCCCTATGTAGCTACATCAATTGCAATTGAGGAATCCACCATCATTCGTATAAGGAAGGAAATATTTTTACAAATGCTGCGGGAGAACCCCGTTATCCATTTTAAGTTCACCAGACTGGTGACGGAACGGCTGCGTATGAAATTCATTTTTCTGAAGGAACTCGCTAATCCGGATCCGGAAAGAAAGATTACTGCAGTGTTGAATTATTACAAACTGGAGAATGAGGTGAATTGCCAGGGCCTGCATAAAATTGACTTAACAAGACAGCAGATCGCCAACATGACCGGCCTCCGGGTGGAAACAGTTATCCGAACCATCAGGTCTTTGCACGAAGAGGGCAAATTGTATATTGATCGAGGAAAGGTTTTCTGCTAAAGATGACCCTGCGCATATTTTTCCCTATTATTCTTTTTTTACTTTACCGGAATTCTTAATGGATGGAAAACAGGATTTTCAGGCGATGGGCTTTTTTCTCTGTGTTAAACCTGCTCATTCTTTCGGTTGTTGGCATCATTCTACGGTATAAGATCATACTCCCGCTTCCTTTTGTTAATCAGAAGAATCTGTTGCATGGTCATTCACATTTTGCTTTCAGCGGCTGGGTATCGATGGCTTTGTTTACCGGAATTCTATGGATTTTATCTAAACATATTTCCCTGGACATAAAAAAGTATAACCGTATTTTCCTGCTCGGACAGATTGCCAGTTTTGGTATGTTGTTTACATTTCCTTTCGTTGGGTACAAATTGCCGTCGATTTTCTTTTCTACCGTTTCGGTTATGTTTTCATATCTCTTCGTTTACTTTGCCTGGAAAGATATGCGTAAATCCCTTTTGCCATTACCTGTGGCAAATTGGTTCAAAGCGGCATTCATTTTCCTGTTATTTTCTTCTTTTGGTACTTTTTTACTGGCTTACCTGATGTCTTCGGGTAAACATGACCAGGAATGGTATATCGGCTCTGTTTATTTTTTCCTGCATTTTCAATATAATGGTTGGTTTCTTTTCTCCATTTTGGGCTTCTTTGTTTATTTCCTTTCCAGGCTTACTTATCAGCCCGGGTGTTATACCAGTCCCTGGATTTTCAGGTTGTTTTTTGTTTCCGCTTTTCCCGCTTATTTTTTGTCGGCATTGTGGATGAAATTACCCGACTGGATTTATTGGCTGGCTGTTGCAGCAGGGATAGTACAGATTTTAGCAATGGTACTTTTTATCAGGCTTTACCTTTGTTGCAAACAGGGGATATTGGATGCAATTCCTTTGGTGGTGAAATGGTTATGGGGATTTGCTTTCCTGGCCCTCGTGCTGAAAATAACGATGCAGGCTTTTTCAGTAATACCTTCCATTTCCCATTTTGCATTTGGTTTCCGGCCGATCGTTATCGGCTACCTGCATTTGGTATTGCTAGGCCTGGTAACATTTTTCATACTTGGATTTTTAGTACAGCAAAAGTTGCTTTATATAACTCAGCCAATGGCAAGAAGGGGTTTGGCCTTTTTTATCTCGGGTGTTGTATTGAATGAAACCTTACTAATGATACAGGGTATTTGGTCGATTTGGTATGAAACGGTGCCGTATACTTCGCAGGCATTGTTTGTGGTGGCCATTGTGATGTTTTTGGGATTATTGCAGTTTCTGGCAGGTCAGAAATTTAACCGCCAAGGACGCTAAGTAAAACAACGTAAATTTTTTCCAGTTCGTTTGGTGTTATACAATAAGGCGGCATGATGTAAACTGTGTTACCTAATGGGCGAAGGTATACGCCCTGTTCCATACATTTCCGCGTGATGCTGCTGCTAATATTGTTCAGGTATTCATCTGCTCCGGAAGAGATCTCGAATGCTGCTATTGTTCCTAATTGCCTTGGGTTATGGATTTTTTTCGGGTATAGTTTGTCGTTATTACGAAGGCTTTCTATAAAGCCTGCTTGTTGTTCACAAATCCATTCGATGTTTTTCAGGCAGTTTTCTTTTTCCAGCAGGTCGAGGCTGGCGAGGGCTGCGGTACAGGCAAGTGGATTGGCAGTAAATGAATGGCCGTGAAAGAAAGTATGATATTTATTATCGGTTACAAATGCTGAATAGATTTTTTCTGTGCACGCGGTTACACCCAGCGCCATGGTACCGCCGGTAAGTCCTTTACTCAGGCAAATAATATCCGGTTTTTTTTGCATGTATTCACTGGCGAAAAATCTTCCGGTCCTTCCAAAACCCGTCATCACTTCATCTGCGATGCAAATGATCTCATTCAGTTTTGCTGTATTAATTAATTCATTTAATAAATAAGGATCGGTCATTTTCATACCCCCGGCACCCTGTACCAGTGGTTCATATATGAAACAGGCTATTTCATGTCCATTTTCGTGTATAGTGGCTTTGATATCCCCGATATTTTCTGTGGTAGGGGTATCAATAAAAATTACTTCAAATAACAGGTCATGGAAAGCCAGGGTAAATACCCCGCGATCACTTACGCTCATTGCACCAAATGTATCCCCATGGTAACTGTTTTTAAAAGCAAGAATTTTCTTTCTTGTATTTTCTCTACTCACCCCCAGCCCCTCACTTCCAGAGAGGGGAGTAACAGCCAACAGCCCTTCACTGCGTCTCTCCGTCTCTGCGGTTACTGTATTTTGTATTTCACTTTCGATTTTCGATTTTCGACTTTCGATTTCTGCTCTATTCGACCAGTATTGAATGGCCATCTTTAGGGCTACTTCAGTAGATGTCGATCCGTTATCACTATAAAATACTTTAGAAAAACTGCCCGGCAGGATGCCTATAATTCTTTCTGCCAGGTTCACTGCAGGAGCATGCGTGAAACCTGCGAAAATTACCTGTTCCAGGGTGAGCGCCTGATGGTATATTTTCTCCGCAATATATGGATGTGCATGTCCGTGCAAGGTTACCCACCAGCTGCTGATGGCGTCAATATATTCATTGCCGGATTCATCAAAAAGCAGGGTTCCTTCTCCTTTTACAATACCAATAGCCTCAGGCTGTGGCTTTTGCGGGGTAAATGGGTGCCAGATGTATTGCTGGTCTTTCCGAATAAGATCGCTGAGCATGGCTCAAAGTTATGTTTTAGCAGGATAAAATTACCCGCGGAGCAACTATAAATTCAGGTTCGTGGAGACACGAACCGGGGCATCAATTTTAGCCGGATAAAATTCCCTGCCGGTGCAACGATAAAGATTAATATATTGTCAGGTTGAGTGAATCTTCAGGATGACCGACCAAAAACAAATTATTAAAGACTGTTTAAGAGGGGATATTACGGCCCAGCGAAAACTCTACGAGGCTTTCGCTGAATCCATGATGGGCGTGTGTTATCGGTATACAAAGTCGGTGCAGGATGCGGAAGATGTTTTACAGGAGGGATTTATGCGGGTTTTCACCCATTTGAAGCAATACAGGGGCGATGGGGAACTTGGCGGGTGGATAAGAAGGATCATGGTTAATACATCTATCAATTATCTCAAAAAGAATATTCACTATCGCAATGAAATGGTTTTCTCTGAGCCATCACTCCATCCGGTGATAGAAGAAACACCGGAACATGCCCTCCAGGCCAAGGATATCGCAAACCTGATCAGGCAGCTGCCTACGGGTTATCAAACGGTTTTTAACCTGCATGCCATTGAAGGCTATTCGCATGTGGAAATTGGAAAGATATTAGGGATCAGTGAAAATACAAGCCGGTCGCAATACATGAGGGCGAGGAACCTTTTATGCGACTGGATAAAACGTTGGGACGAAATAAATAAATCGGAAAACTATGCCCGATAATTCATTTGAACATAAACTGAGCCAGCAGATGGAGGATTTTAGCTATCCTGCATCAGATGCGGTTTGGCAGAAACTGGAAGCAAATCTACTGAAGCGCAAAAAAAGACGCTGGGCCATTATCTGGTTTTTCAGCGGATTGGTACTGGTTTCAGCAGGGATTTATTTCTTTGCCCGGCCTGAAGCACCGAATATGGATAGCCGAGTAGCATCAAACAACCTCAATGCAGATCTTTCAGAAAACCTGCCGATTAGCCCTGGTAAGAGCAGTGCAGATAAGGGTACTGAAAGTAATAACGCTGAACCATATGCGCAAATTAAACCAGCAAACATTGCACCAGGTGAAATTCCTGCAGCAGTGGAAACAGGTAGAAGTAAATCAGAAAAAAGAAAATTATCCATTTCTTCAGTCGGCGGGTATCAAAATGGGAAGCGAGATACCCACAACGTAAGTAGCATTAAAAATGCGCAAGACCGGGAAAAAGTAAATGGTACATCAACAGAAAATAGTAAAGAAACAGAAAAGGAAAATTTTTCTTCAGGTAAAAAGGTTTCGGAATCCAACAACAACATTGAAACCGAGGGTAAAATTGAAGAAGTCACCCCTGTTTTGAAAACTGGAATAGTTCCGGAAAACGATATCAAAAAAACGAAAACCGAGAATGCTGTTGCAGATTCCGGATCAGTGAATAATGTTGGTAATAACCTGAAGCTGGCAGATTCATTAGCTGTTGGAAAGAATGATCAAAAAGCGCAATCCCCAAAGCGTCATGTTTTATTTGGTCTTCGTTTTGAAGCAGGCAGATCTGCTAATAGTGAATCATCCTTTACGCAAAATAAATCTGCTGATATGGTTTCGGGTCCATCTGCTGGCGGCCCCATTGTATATTCTTATCCATATACACAGGAGCCAGGCTTTGCCTTTAGCATCGGGGCCTGGTTGAGAAAACCGATAAACCAGCGGGTTAATGTGCAAACAGGACTTACATATCATTATTACAGTACAAGCACACCTGTAGGTGCAACAGGACAGGGGGCTTTATCGATCAACAACGGCATGAATGATATGCGTTTTTCTCCATATTATCAGCAAGGTGATTCTGCTAATTATCAGAATAAGTATCATTTGCTTTCAGTGCCAATTGAAATGAGCTTTCAAATAAACAAGGGGAAAAAATTGCCCGTTTCCTGGCTATTAGGCATTGAGCCGGGTTGGATGATTGGATCCAATGCTGTTTTTAAGGATACATCCGGGTACCTGTTTAGTGATAATAACAAGTATAACCGTTTCCAGTTAGGTATACAAACTGGTATAAGTTTCCGGTTCTTTCAGAAAACACAGCATGCACTGGAGATTGGGCCGGTTTTTCAGTATATGTTAACTCCTGCGTTTAAAAGTGGTTCCGGCTATGATGGCCACTTGAATTTCCTGGGACTGCGGGCAGACTGGATATTTCGATGAGATCCCTCCTTCGTCGGGATGACAGGAGAGTGGATGAGTAATAGTTAGCATATGGAGATGGCGGCTATTTGTCAATCACCTTCCTGTCATCCTGAACCCGGGCAAGTTAAATGGTTTGTACAGTAAAGATAGCAGGGTGAAGGATCTCATGGAATCTCTGTATTCTTTGAGATTAATTTTTTTAATGCTTGAAGCAACGGTAAGTTAAAAGGTATTGTCAAGTTTTAAAATGTGCATCATGAGAAAAAGTATTTTCTTTCGATTGAGTTTACTGATACTGTTTACTCCTCTTTTAAATGGCTGCCTGAAAGATAAAACCCTTCATACATACTCTTATTTCGAGCCGGTATATAAAACAACGGCTGAGGTGCGGGCTAATATTAAAAGCAATCCGGTAAGGGATGTTCTGCAGCCCGGCAAAATTTTTATACGCGGCCAGTATATTTTTCTCAATGAAATTGACAGGGGTATACATATTATCGATAACAGTAATCCAGCTTCTCCTAAAAAAATTGCCTTTGTAGATATTCCCGGAAATATGGATATGGCCGTTAAAGGAAATACGTTGTATGCAGATGCATATACAGACCTGGTGGTTCTTGATATTTCTAATCCCTTGCAAGTTGGTTTGAAAAAAGTGATTGAAGATGTTTTCCCATTCAGGTATTATAACGGATATTTTCTGCAGGATACGTCAAAGATATTGGTCGATTGGAAAAGAAAGGATACAACTGTAGTAGAATCATTTAGTGGCACTGGATTTTGGGGAAATCGAATGAAGGAGGATGTTGTTTTTTTGAGTGATTCACGCGGGGCCGTGTCATCAAGTTCTGGATCCGGTAGTCCATTTGGTATGGGTGGGTCAATGGCCCGTTTTAGCATTGTACAAAATCATTTATATACTGTTACTACTTCACACCTCAATGTTTTTCAGATTGCAGATGCATTTAATCCGGTATTTACTAAAGATGTTTCCCTGGGTTGGAATATAGAGACCATCTATCCGTTACACGACCAGCTTTTTGTAGGTTCTATGAATGGCATGTTTATTTTTTCCATCACCAATCCGGATGAACCCGTTCAAACCGGACAGTTTCAACATGCCCGGAGTTGTGATCCGGTTATTGCGGATGACCAGTTTGCATATGTTACCCTTCGGTCCGGTACTACCTGCCAGGGATTCAATAATCAGCTGGATGTGGTGGATTTTAAAAATCCGGCAGGTCCGTTTCTTTTGAAAACATATAGCATGACCAATCCGCATGGTCTTTCGAAGGATGGGAAGAATTTATTTATCTGTGATGGAAAAGCAGGATTAAAAATATATGATGCATCAGATGTTAATAATTTACAACTCATATCAACCATAGAAAACATTGAGACATTTGATGTAATTGCATTCAAAGGCATTGCGTTGGTTGTGGCAAAAGGAGGATTATACCAATACGATTACACTAATCCGGCAAAACCCGTATTGCTCAGTAAAATGGAGGTGGCACAATGAAAAAAAATCTAATCCTGTTAATGATTTGCCTTTGTAATGTTGCTTTTCTTTTTTCCCAAAGCCAGCCGTTGCAACCTAAACAGAAAAATACCCGTTTTCAATCTTATAATACAGTTAGTTTACTAACAGGCGAATCAGGCGTATCAGTAGGCATACAAACGGTGAATGGCGTCCAATGGAAATCTTTTTTTATTGGAGGTGGCCTGGGTTTTGATTTTTACGGTATTGGAACTACTCCTGTATTTCTTGATCTCAGGAAAACATTTGGACAGGGCCGGAATAAAATTTTCGCTTATGGGGATGCTGGATATAATATTGCCTGGCCCGGTTCTAATTCAGTAAGTTTCAATTCTTCCCTTCAGGAACAAAAAGGAGGATTTTACGGCGATATAGGCATGGGATACCTGGTTGGGTTTGGAAAAAACGATGCATTAATACTGAGTGCCGGATATACTTTTAAATCTTTGAGTGATAACCTGATAGCTTACCCACTCTGCGTTCCGGGAGTGGTTTGTGAACCCATCACGGATAGAAATGAATACCATTTTAACCGTATTTCGATCAAAGCCGGCTGGAGGTTCTGACCTGGAAAGCTGTCTTTCAGCGGTAAATCAGCCCTATTGACTTCCATTTCCCCATGGCTAATCAAAATCAGCTAATGGTATAACATTGATCATGTGAGAGAATTAGAGATTATTGCACTTTTACATCACGTAAAAAAGCAACAATAATTCAAAAGACAACTCATCATGAAAAAAGAATACTGGATTAAAATCGGCAATGTTGATAACCGCCTGGTTATTTTCTTAAATGGGGAAATGATCTGGGATAGCGGAATCATCCACAATGATCCCAAATTACATAAGGCGGTTGAACTTACCCAAATACTCCATCCTCAGGAAAATTTTGCCAACGAGCTTATTTTTGAAGGTTTTAATGATGATTTCAATAAAAATGGTTCTCCCGAGGATATGAATCCATGGCATTTCAGTTACCGTGTTGTTTCCATCACGCTTGACGATGCCGGTAATGTAGTAGAGGAACATGATATTGTGAAACCATACAATGAGAAGCATTATTCTAATCCCAATATCAGGGCGCTGAATAATGTATATGTTATTAAACGTAAAGACGGCGACTATAAAGTTGTTTCCAACGCTTTGTCTCAACAGTTTGCAGAATAACGACCAAGGCTTTTGTTTCCATATGACTAACTAAACTGCCGGTTCTTTGAGGACCGGCAGTT
>JAHEEX010000001.1 GCA_024640465.1 Sphingobacteriales bacterium
TGGGGGAAACAATAATGGCAATAGCGGAACCACTGCCATCAATACTTCGCCTATTCCTTTCAGTGAGCCGGATATAATTGCACCATTTCGTGGGGCAGAAAGTTGGCACTACTCTAATTCTGATCAACGTATCAGCAACCCAACGGAATCTTCCTATATTCCTCCATTGGATATTTACCATCGATCTCACCTTAGCTGGCATGAACTTGAAGTTGAACAAGGAGTTTACGACTGGTCTTATGTTAACACCATTTTTAATGATGCCATCTTAAACAAGCAACGGGTTTCACTAGGCATCATGACACAACATCCAGGCCAGCAAAGCGGACCAGTTGCCAATGGCGCTTTTATGGCCTACCCACTGTATTTGCATAACCTAATGCAAAACGACATTAATAACAACCGGGATTATATATCCCCATTTGAAAATATCTGGGTGCCTAACTATAACAGCAATTATTACTTATCACGTTTCGAAGCATTACTCCAGGCATTATCAAATAAAATTAATACCACCTCTTACCAGGGAGTTCTTTATAAAGATGTTTTGGGTTATATCGATATAAGAGGATATGGTTCATGGGGAGAATGGAATATGGTAGGTGTTGCCAATTCCTTACAGGATTATCCTGCAGGCAGGCAACCACTTTCCAGTTCACTAATCAGAATTATAGATGCACATAAGACTGCATTTCCCAATAATCCTTTGGTTGCGCTGATTGCGGCATATGACGGTAACCGCTACCCTAATATCATGGTTCCACCGGAAGTTGGGTATCATTTACTAACCACATCCAATAACTGGGGGAAAATTGGCTGGAGAATGGATAGTTATGGATGGACGGATGCATACCTGAGATCGCTGCTTGAAGAAAATACGGTGGTATATAATGGAATGCGTTTTGATACCGCCATCATGAATCGTTATAAATATGCACCCATTGTAGGCGAAGGCCCTTGCGGTGGTACCACGAACTCAGGGCCACATCCATTCTGGGCAATTCCGAGGCAGGTCAAACTCTATCATACAAGTTTGCTGGGCAACGGCAATTTTTGTGCTGAAAATTTTTCGAGCCTCAGTGCAAGAGACAGTATGCGAATGGCATGGAAACTTAGTGGCTATAGGATAATTATTGAAGGGGGCACAATGAGTTCACCCTTACAAACAGGCTCATCATTTTCCATTACACTTAACTGGCGAAATACCGGAATTGCACCCGTTTATGAAAACTGGGATGTAGATTTTGAACTTCAAAACCAAACAAATAACAGTGTTGTATGGACTGGACGTTCTGCTCATCGCATAAAGTTCTGGCAGCCACAATCTAATTCTACCATAGTCACAGATAATTTTTCACTTCCTCCTGATTTCCCTGGAGGAACATACAGGTTGGTTGTGAAAATAAAGGACCCAACAAATTTCAGGAACCCCCTTGCATTGGCGATACAGGGCAGGAGACCTGATGGAAGCTATTTATTGAAATCAGACATCCAGATATCTGGATTGGGAGATAACACGCTTCCTTCTGTTTATGCCGGACCGGATCTGGTAATCAACCTGCCAGCAACGCAAGCCAATATTTCGGGGCAGGTAAGTGATAAAGAAGGAGGGCCGATGAATATTTCCTGGACAAAACTTTCAGGACCGGCTGGGGATAACATTAATTCCCCTAATACTGCAAATACTTTGATAAGCAGCCTATCACAAGGCGTTTATCTTTACAGACTTACCGCTACCGACGGTGGTGGATTGTCTTCATCAGATGATATGGTGATCATAGTGAATTCTCCTCAAAGTGCAGGATCAAGCCGGAATATAACTTTTACTGATCAATCAAGCGCCCCCCCTGCACCTGGCAAAGATATTTCTGTATACCCTATACCGGTCAAAAAAGGGACACCTGTTGTTATACAAGGGCTTGAAACAAAATCGTATACAATTCAACTGGTGAATAACCTGGGTATGACCATCCTGAAAACATCCAATAAGGGGAATTATACCTTATTTACAAACCAGCTATCTCCCGGGTTCTATTATGTTCGGTTGCTATTTACTGATAAACAACTAATAAAGAGGATTATTGTGACAGATTAAAGAATCTACTTAAGCGCATCAGATATATCAACGGAGGAAACAAATCACTTATTCAGGTATCCCTTAAAAAAAGTAATCCCGCAATTGCGGGATACTTTGCTTTTAAACCAACTACAACTAGAGAAAAAAATTAAATGCTTTTTTGTGGTGTTTTATTGTTAACGACGGATAATAATTTTTTCAGTGGCAATATCAAGGCCATATCCATTGCGCAGTTTCAGGATATAAACGCCGGAAATCAACGAAACAATATCTATGTTAAAATCTTTTTGTACAGAGCTTCCCTGCAAAACCACTTTGCCGGTTAAATCCAGCATCTGATAACGCGTTGGCCTGGTAAATCCGGCTTCAGCAATCCGAACAGAGAGGAACTGGCTGGCCGGATTGGGAAAAATCGATATATCATATTTCCTAACAGTATTTACTGTTACAGGCTTGTCTCCCAATGGAAGTGTAGCTCCGGTATAGGAAAATTCCAGGATAGCCCCCGGATTAGCCAGGCTGCTTGTTCCTGTTCCACTCGGGCCTGATGTAGTACCGATGCTATCTGTCAACAAATAAATTTTTTGGCCCTTGGGGCTGATGGCAATATCACGGTAACGGTTAGATGTTTTAAAATAGGGTATTGAATCTGTGTCAAAACCATTCATTGAAGGGTTTAATTTATAGCGGTATAAAACCCCTTTGCGCAAAGTTGGCACCAGCAATGAAGGGTACCAGCCCGGAATTCCTGTTCCACTGTTCACCGGATAAAAATCTATACTTGATGGGGCAATTGTAGGATATTTCATCCAGTCTGTTCCCCCGGCATTGCAAACGGCAACCGGAAGAGGATTGCAAACCGTATAAAGGGTAGAAAGCGGCGGTTGAAAATTGGTCAGCACGGTATCGCTTTCCTGCCTGATCAAAGCCCCTGCGGGAATGGCATTTTCATTATAGGCAGTTGATGCACAATTGGCGGATGTAGCCCAAATCACATAACTATAATTTAGGTTATCCAGGTATCCTGCAATATATGGCCAGCCATAGTTTTTTCCGCTTTCTATTACATTGATCTCGTCATCTGTCCTCGGCCCATGTTCACTGTTAAATAGTATTCCTCCCGGAGCAGGGGTGGGAAATACCAACCCGTTAGTAGGCGATTTTTGTGTAACCAGCCCCTGAGCATTTCTATGACCTATTGTATAAATATGGCTACGAACACCAGCGAACACCGGATTAGTTGCAGGAATGCTTCCGTCTGTATTGATTCTTAGTGTCTTCCCGGCATACAGGCCATAATTACCTGCAGTTACCTGTGCCGCAGTTGGAACTTTCTGAGAACGGATTTCATTACACCTGTTTCCAAATTGATTATATCCCAGGTCACCGCAGGTATAATAGAGCAGGTTATCAGCGCCAAATATGAGGCGGCCCGAACTATGATCGTTGTTTGCCGGAATACCCTCGATCAGCACAACTTCATTATTTAATACCGGTACAGGAGTGGAAACGAAATTAAAACGGGATATCCGCAAATTACCTGCACTATATGTATAGGCGATATATATATAATCCTGGCCAGATCCAAATTGCGGGTGTAAAGCCATGCCCATCATTCCATCCTGACCTACACTTGTTGCAACACCACTGCCATTTCTTGCTATAGTCAGATAGGTACCCGATACATGATCTAAAATCAATTGCCGCACACCAGTAGATATATTCACCCGGTAAACCCTGCCAACTTTTTCTGTAACATATAAAAAATCATCCGGGCCATACAGGATTTCAAATGGATGTGCCAGCCTGAATTTATTGGCCGGAGCGGCAGGCTTCTGGTTTAATTCCATCATTAAAAATGACTCACCCTGCGACCGGAGCAACTGGGAAAACATGAAAAATGTTGAAATAAGGAGAGCAGTTTTAAACATCACAGGCTTATTGAAATGGATGCTTTTTAAAACGAATTAATATTAATGAAAGTATTACCCCGACAATTGATTTATCCGGATTTACAGAAAAATATGCAGGCATTATGTAAACAGAAACTCAACTTACCGGCTCCCTCATTGATTACCATGTATCTATAAAATAGTGCGGACATAGCCACTAACAATGAACCGGAAAAATGTATAAAAATATTTCTTCGCATTAAATGGAAATGACACTAAAAAAGGGAGGTTCCTCAGTGTTTTTACGGCAACGATACGTAGTTTATTTTGTACAAATACGATTGCATAAACCCGCCACCAGTCTTATTTTTAACCCATAATCCTATCCATTGAAAAACATATCCGATACTATATGAAAAAACATTTACCCATTAAACTTTACTGGTGTTTTTGGGTAGCCATGTTGTATAACGTAAACGGTTATGCGCAAAACATCGACTTTGGGAAAAGCTATGTCAACATCACCAAAGGACTTAATGGTGGAACTATCGAACCTGGTGATACACTGGAGATACGATCGGTATTTGTTGTCAGGTCAGGAGTGTATGACAGTTGCTCATATAATGATGTGATCCCCGCCGGCACATCTTTTATCCCTGGAACAATAAGAGTACTTACCAATGAAGGAAAGATCTACAAACAATTTACTGATGCGGTCTTTGATGATGAAGGCTGGATCAATGGCGGCAATATCCGCATAAACCTTGGATTTAACCAGGCAGATGCGCCGGCACGTTCATACCGCAGAGGTCGAATCAGCAACACACACAAGCCCTCATTCTATGGCAGTTCCTGCATCATGGTTGCTTCTTTCAGGGTGAGGGTTACAGCTCCTTTAGGGAGTATAATCAATACAGGTGGGGGAAATATGACTTACAAAAGTGGCGCAAGTCCGGTGATCTTTTTTACTTTTCCATTGAACGCCCTTTCTGTTTACACCAACATTGGCATGTGTCCAAACCTCGTTGGTGCAAATGCGATTGGAACTGAATTCAATGGAACTTTCGGCAGCGGCAAACCCAGAAACCGGGTGGCATCTGCTAATGTACCGCCCAGTTATACTTATCAGATTTTTAATACCGGGACGCCAAATGATTATACCTATGGTATTGCCAATAATACTTCCACAAGGGTTAATTATACAACACTAAACACCTGGGCAAAGCCAGACAATACATCTCCAACACACCGGGTATTTAATGTGTGGGATATTATAGGTGATCATACTGGTGCTGTATCTCCAACACTGGGTAATCCGGCTGCCGATACGGTGATCAATAACAATGGCGGATATACGCTGGTGGTTAACGCCAGTTACAGGATCGACTCTGCCTTTCAACAAACCATTTCCGGTTTATGTCCCAATACGTATTATGAGATTTCCTGCTGGGTAAGAAATATATGTTCCAAATGCGGATGCGATTCAAATGGAAAAGGCGCAACCAATACGAGTGCAGTTCCGGTACCTTATATACCAACTGTTGCAGGAGCTCCGGGCACTGCTGATTCTTCAGGGGTATATCCAAACCTGACTTTTGAAGTTGATGGCCTTGATTATTACACAACCGGAAATATACTTTATTCAGGGCAGTGGGTTAAAAAAGGATTTACCTTTCGCACCGGTCCTACGCAGACAAGCTTTGTATTGAAATTCTTTAATAACGCCCCGGGTGGTGGTGGAAACGACTGGGCACTGGATGATATCTCTGTGGCAACCTGTTACCCGAATCTAACGGTAAACCCTACCCCTTTTTATACTGTTTGCGAAGGAAATGTGGTTGATTTTGGGGCAACTGTCCGATCCTATTTTAGCAATTATAACCAGTATAAATGGCAAAGAAGTACCAATGGCGGAGTAAGCTGGAATGATGTAGGAATAAGCGGAACGGGATCACCTGTTGTTGTGGGCGGTCAATATGAATATTCAGTTTCTTACCCTACATTTATTGCCACCCAGGCTGATAGTGGCCACAGATATAGAATTGTAGTAGCTACTACAATTCCAAATCTTAGTGATCCCAATTGTTCTTCGGTAAGTGCTACTGATTTTACGATGATAAATGTTATTAACTGTACTATTTTACCGGTCAAACTGGTTTCATGGACCGGGCAGGCAGAAAAAAACCAGGCAAGATTAAGATGGGTAACAGAAGAAGAAGACAACCCCGTTACCTATACTGTGGAAAGAAGTGAGGACGGCATTCATTTTTCTGCTTCCGGCATAGTTAAAGGAAGATATGACATGGGAAATTCGAATACCTATTTATATAAAGACCCGGTAGAAATTCAAAAACCTACTTTTTACCGGCTTATCATCAGTCCGGAACTGGGTCAATCATCTTATAGCAAGGTTATATTATTACAGCCCCAGATAAAAAATTTCCATGCCCAGGTTATTCAAAACCCTTTCCGGGATAAGCTTCATGTAAATCTGCAAATACCGGTAAAAGGGAAACTTGAAATGAAACTGATAGATATTTCAGGCAGGGTAATTCAGTCAAGGATTGAGGATATGGAACAAGGTCAGCGGGTGTTGGAATGGAAAATCACGGACAGGATTACGAGTGGTTTATATATCCTGCAGGTAAATTATGGTAACGAACAAACAAATATCAAATTGATAAAAGACAAATAAATATACAAACGATGTACCTGCCGGTCACGCAGTATAGTGGCCATTTAATCCGTACCCCGGATAGCAAAGTTCGAAAGTGCTTATACCTCGCAACTTTGTAAAAAGAAAAGCCCCTGGTAGATTGGGGGCTTTCTTTTTATAATGATGGTAAGTGAAAAATTGGAACTCGTATGTAAATCTCCAGAATGCTTATAGTTATTGAATATTATCAGTATTTAAAAAAATGAAAAGGCGAAGGACTGAGTTCATATCCTGTTTCTTCCATTTCAATGTTTAATTGAACAGCATTATCAGACTTGACAATGATCTTATCTTTCACCACTTTTTTGTATCCGTCTTTTTGAAAAACCAGTTTGTAAGTGCCGGGACGCAGGTCATCAATACCAAACTCACCATGAATGTCTGTCTGTAATGTTTTCTCCCTGTAATTATTCTGTAGTATAACAGTGATGGTTACGTCTTTTAGCGGTCTGTCTGAATTAGCCTGCCGCACACCACCATAAATCATTTCCGGGTCAATGGGTGATATTGGTTTTGCAAATGAACCTGATGCACGGGCAGAACTTATGCCAAGGAAAAACATTGAACTGTAAAGGAAAATTGACTTTATCATATTCCTGTATTTAAGAATGGGCCAAAGGGTTTTGTAATGCTTCTTCAAATTCTTTCCAGAGATTACGGATAATAGTTTCTGCGGGTAGTATATCCCTGATCAGGGAACTCACCTGACCAATTTCCAGTTCTCCTTCATCGAGGTTCCCTTCAAACATACCTGACTTAGCCCTGCCCCGGCCTAAAATTTGTTGCAATTCTTCTTTGGAAGCACCGCGCATTTCGGCCTCATTAACCAACTCAAAAAATGCATTTTTCAGCAGTCGAACAGGTACTACTTTCTTTAAGGACAACTGAGTACTCCCCTCTGTTGCATGGATAACAGCATTTTTAAAATTTTGATGTGCACTGGCCTCCTCACTGGCAACAAAACGGCTGCCCACCTGAACGCCATCAGCACCCAGGGACATTACAGCAAACATTTGTCGTCCCGTTGCAATTCCACCTGCAGCCAGAATGGGTATCTTAACCGCATTTCTTACAAGAGGGATCAGCACCAAACTTGTTGTTTCTTCCCTTCCATTATGCCCACCTGCTTCAAAACCCTCAGCTACAACGGCATCACATCCTGCAGCCTCGGCTTTTTGGGCAAAGACACTGCTGCTCACCACATGAACAACCAAAATACCTTTGTCTTTAAGATGGGATGTCCATGTCTTAGGATTGCCTGCAGATGTAAAAACGATCTTTACCCCTTCCTCTGTGATCACTTTCATATGCTGGTCGATATCGGGATATAGCAATGGAACATTTACGGCAAAAGGTTTATCCGTCGCCTGTTTACATTGCCTGATCTGTTCCTTTAATATATGGGGATACATGCTGCCGCTTCCAATGATGCCAAGCCCGCCTGCATTACTTACGGCACTGGCCAGCTCCCAGCCGCTTGTCCAGACCATACCAGCCTGAACAATCGGGTATGAAATATTGAATAATTGCGTTATGCGATTCGAAAACATGAGAAAAGTATTGCGTATTGGTTTTTAAATATTAGAATGTCGCTCCTCCGGAGCTCAAACACAATAACTCCAAATTTGCTACAAGAATGTCGCTCCTCTGGAGCTCAAAGGCAAGGAGAAAATAGTACCTCAATAATGCCGGCTCAGAGATGAATACATTAGCTATAAATTTGCTCTCACACCAGGATACGTATCTGACTTAATTTTCTATACGCTTAACCAACTTGGAAAATATAAAAAAGAATTGAGTATCGTTTCCTGGCAGTTTTGTATTTGCCTTCACTTTCGATTTTCGATTTTCAACTTTCCATTTTTCTTTACCCTAAATCAATCTCCATATATTCCACAATATTCAACGTCTTCGTTCCCTGGCAGTTTTGCATTTGCCTTCACTTTCGATTTTCGATTTTCAACTTTCCATTTTTCTTTACCCTAAATCTATCTCCATATATTCCGCAATATTCAACGTCTTCGTGCCCTGACTGTTTTGTATTTGCCTTCACTTTCGATTTTCGATTTTCAACTTTCCATTTTTCTTTACCCTAAATCAATCTCCGTATTATCTCCAATATTCAATGTCCTCGTTTCCCCTTTTATTTCCGTATCACTTCCAATTAATGAATCGTGTAATACAACATCATATAGTTTAGAGAAAGATCCAATAATTGAATCTTTAACAATGGAATAATTGATAAAAGTCTGTTCCCCTATGGCCACATTTGGCCCAATGATGGAGTTTTGAATTTCGCATCCGGGGGCAATACTAACCGGCGGAATGATGATGGTATTTTCAAACTGGTGATCTTCCGAAATTTCTCCGCCAAATTTTTTGAGCAGGGTTGCATTGCTTTCGAGGAGGCTTTCTTTTTTCCCGCAATCGAACCAGTTTTTTATTTTATAGGAAGTGAAAGCTGCACCTTCTTTAATCATACACTCCAATGCATCAGTGAGGCTGTATTCATCATAGCTTTTTACACCTTCACGCAAATTATTTTCGAGGCATTTAAAAAGCATTTGCGTTTCCCTGATTTTATAAATTCCCACCAGGGCCATATTGGATTTTGGAATTTGCGGTTTCTCCACTACCCTCGTAATCTTTGATTCTTCATCTATTTCCGCTACACCAAAATTCCTGGGATCATCCACTTTTTTCACACCCAGTACTGAACCCGGTTGAGAAACAAAATCCTGGACATCGTATTCACAAATCGTATCACCAAGAACAATAAATACTTCATCATCACCGGCCATTTCCCGGGTCAGAAAAATGGCATGGCCCAGGCCATGTCGATCATTCTGGTGAACAAAGTGAAAATGAAGGTCGGGATATTTTATTTGTACATAATCCTTGATCTTATCTCCCAGGTATCCAACAATAAGGATGAACTCACTTATACCACCTTCCTTAAGCTGATCAATAATGATACTGAGTATGGTTTTCCCTGCCAATGGAATAAGGGCTTTAGGCTGGGTATATGTATGCGGCCTGAGTTTTGTTCCGGCACCTGCAACAGGAATGATAGCTTTCATCGTGGCAATTGTGTTAATTGAACACATGAAATTAGGTAAAAAAATTATGAACCGGTTACCAACATAAGCCACATATCATCTAAGGATCGTTATCCTATTTTTGGCTTTCCCCCCCGGACAGGTTATTTTTACCAAAATTTTTACCATACATGCAAAGAGATACATTGATTTTCAACCTTATCAGGAAGGAACTCGAGCGCCAGCGCAATGGCATTGAACTGATAGCCTCTGAAAACTTTACCTCGGTTCAGGTGATGGAGGCTATGGGTACTGTTCCTACCAATAAATATGCAGAAGGATATCCGGGTAAACGATATTATGGCGGCTGTGAAGTAGTGGATGAGATTGAAAATATTGCTATCGACAGGCTTAAACAGATTTTCCGTGCCAGCTGGGCCAATGTGCAACCGCATAGCGGTGCCCAGGCCAATACTGCGGTTTTCCTGGCCTGTTTGAAACCCGGCGACAAGATCCTGGGACTGGATCTTAGCATGGGTGGGCATTTAACGCATGGCAGTCCGGCTAATTTTAGTGGGAAATACTACCAGGCATTATTTTATGGTGTTGACAGGGAAACCGGCCTGGTTGATTATGAACAACTGGAGAGAACCGCGAGGGCTGAAAAACCCAAAATGATTATTTGCGGAGCTTCAGCGTATAGTCGCGATTGGGATTATAAGCGGATTCGTGCCGTGGCAGATGAAATTGGTGCCCTGGTGCTGGCAGATATTGCTCATCCGGCTGGTTTAATAGCCAAAGGCGTATTAAACGACCCATTTGATCATTGCCATATTGTTACCTCCACAACCCATAAAACACTTCGCGGGCCAAGGGGTGGTGTGATCATGCTGCGTAACGACTTTGAAAATCCATTTGGCATAAAAGATCCAAAAGGTAATACCCGTCTTATGAGTTCATTACTCGACCTTGCGGTATTTCCCGGTATGCAGGGTGGACCATTGGAACATGTAATTGCTGCGAAGGCAGTATCCTTTGGAGAAATACTGACAGACGAATTTCTCCAGTACCAGAAACAGGTTCAATTAAATGCCCAGGCCATGGCCAAAGCATTTGTAGCCCGCGGATATAATCTCATCAGTGGTGGTACAGATAACCACCTTATGCTGATCGACCTTCGTAATAAAAATATCACCGGGAAAAAAGCCCAGGAATCACTCGACAAGGCGCATATCACCCTGAATAAAAATTCGGTACCCTTTGACGACAAGAGTCCCTTTATTACTTCGGGTATACGTGTAGGTGTTCCCGCCATCACTACAAGGGGATTAAAGGAAGCCAATATGGAACCGGTGGTTGACTTAATTGATAAAGTGCTGATGAATGCAGAAGATGAAAATATGATCAGCTCGGTAAAACAGGAAGTGAAGACTTTAATGGATTTGTTTCCATTGTATCCGGAGTTGGGATAAAAGAAAATCGAAAGCCGAAAATCGAAAGTTGAAAATAAAATATAAAATAAAAAACCAACAAGTATGATACAGCGCATTCAATCTATTTGGCTTTTGCTGGCTGGTGTGGCCGGTTTGCTTACATACAAATTACCCCTATGGCATGGGAAGCTTCAGGATGGTTCGGTTAAAAAATTTATGGGACCAGAGAGCCTGATATTATTCACTTTGATCGTAGTAACATCCATACTGGCTTTTGTAACCATTTTTTTATTTAAAAACAGGAGCCAGCAAAAGGGGCTTGCGCTAATTGGCGCATTATTATCAATTGCCATAGTGGGATTGGAATTCTTTTTTGTAGAAGACTACAAGAAAGGATTAAACCTGGTTGAAAATTCATGGCAGTTGGGTGCAATTCTTCCTGTGCTGATGATCATCCTTTTTTTTATGGCCCGTGCGGGAATTGTCAAGGATGAGAAATTGGTAAAAAGCCTTGACAGGTTAAGGTAAAAATCATACGCTTTTACCCGGTTATCCCTTGCAGTTAGTTTTTATTGAATAGATTGAGATAAATAAAAAGCCGTCGCAGTTTGAATTGCGACGGCTTTATTTATTTTTTTATTTGATTCAATTACTTCTTGACAAACTTGGAAACCATTTGCTCTCCGTTTCCATAATCGTAAATAAGATTGTAGATACCGGCTGGAAGCTTTTGAATATCCAGTATTGTTTGTGTTGTATTTTCTGCGATACGTGTGTTTTGCATCAAACGGCCTTCCATACTGATCACTTTAATCTGGGCACCTGAACTTGCTTGTGTATGCTGCACATAAACACGGTCGCTTGCGGGGTTCGGGAATACTTTAACAAAGGAACCCGCCCTGTTATTGATGCTTATAATATAGCTGTAAGCATACTTACCGTCGATATCCACTGTTTTCAACCGATAGAAATTTACACCGGATAAAATGTTAACATCAGTGAAACTGTAACTGCTTGCACCCGTAGCCTCTACAAAACCTATGCGGGTAAAGTTTACACCATTACCACTTCTTTCAATTTCATATCCCTTCACATTGTCTTCTGTACCTACTTTCCAGTCAAGTTTTGATTTACTGCCATCTTTTATTGCTTTAAAGCTTTCAAGTGTTACCGGTAAAGTTCCATTGGCGTCAAACAGGATGTTATCAAATTCAGCAGATTGCCTGGTTGCAGCTGCTCCACAGGTAGCTTCGACACCCATATATGCTGTTCCGAGGGGAGCAATAGTTAAAGGTGCAGCATCGGTAGCACTTCCCTGAAGTGTATTCACAAAAAACGGTACTGCGAAAGGGAAATCTCCGCCACCAACAATTAATGTATTTAGATCCGGACCGGTATACAAGGTCCAAACATTTGCCGCAGAACGAGTAACCCTGACCAGGAATCCATAATCATCAAGTCCATTTGGGACAGCGGAACTTGAAGTAATTATGGTAGTGGCTGCTCCGGCATTTATTCTTTCCAACCTGATCTCATCCGGCCCTGCAGTGTTATCCAAAGTAATTCTATACCCATTAATTGTCGGACTGGTCAAATCTGCCTGATCGGCCCACAACCAGAAATGTTGGTTGTTATTGGCACCAACAGAAGTTACCCTTCCCATCCAAAATCCCCAGGCCTGAAAATCACCCCAGTTACTTATTGGGGTGCTCAAATAAAAGGTTCCGGCTGTAGCGGCATTTAATTTTAAGGAATTACTTGGTATTGTATTTGGACCAGCAACAGCTGTGGCTATATTCCATGAACCAGAGGTTCCCGACCATGTATATGGTGGAGCAGTAAAATTACCATCGTCAAAAGATTCAAAAAAAGATTGCGCCTGACTACATAGGTTAAACCCTAATCCGAGAATTAGTAAAAATTTTTTCATTTCCGTGTTTTTTAAAATGTCTTTTAGGGCACGGAGCTATTACAAGTGGATTATGGTTTTAATGAGGATTGGACAGGAAGATTGAGTTGTAAAGCTAAGTTAATCTGGCTTTTCACACAAAAAAAAACGTTTAATTAATCGTTTTATCCAGGAAAATCCCGGTTTGATTATGTTTTTCCCGTGAAAGGTCAAGGGGCAAGCCGGAAAAGACAATTTCCCCGCCCTTGTCACCAGCCTCCGGTCCCAGGTCAATCACCCAGTCGGCACTTCGGATCACATCCAGGTTATGCTCTATAACGATCACGGAATGTCCCTGGTTAATCAGGGCATTAAATGAAGCCAGCAGTTTTTTAATATCATGAAAATGCAGTCCTGTAGTGGGTTCGTCAAAAATAAACAGGATATTCCCCTGACCCTTGCCTTTACCAAGGAAAGATGCCAACTTCACCCGCTGCGCCTCTCCCCCGGATAAGGTATCACTCGACTGGCCCAGCTTTACATAACCCAGGCCAACATCAGCCAAAGCCTTCAGTTTTTGGACGATTGTATCCTCTTCTTTGAAAAAAGCAAGTGCATCATCCACGCTCAATTCGAGGATTTCATGGATATTCTTTTCTTTATAGCGTACCTCCAGCACTTCATCTTTGAACCTTTTCCCCCCGCAAACTTCACAGGTAAGGTGTACATCAGCCAGAAACTGCATTTCCACCACCTGTTCTCCTTCCCCTTTACAGGTATCGCAGCGGCCACCATCCACATTAAAGGAAAAATGCTTGGGTTGATAACCCCGTATTTTACTTAAAGCTTGTTTTGAAAAAAGATCCCTCACTTCATCCCATGCCTTAATATAGGTAACCGGGTTGCTCCGGGATGATTTTCCAATGGGGTTCTGATCAACCATTTCCACCTGGCTGATCGATTCCACATCACCTGAAATTGATTTATGGATACCTACCTTATCTGCAAACTCCCCTTTCAATTTTTGTAGTGCGGGATATAGAACCTGTTTGATCAGTGTTGTTTTTCCACTTCCACTCACACCGCTGATCACACAAAGTACCTGTAGCGGAAACTCGGCCCGGATATTTTTAAGGTTGTTCTGCCTGACCCCATCTACTACTATTGATTTTTTCCATTTCCTAATGGATGCCGGCGGATCAATTTTCAATTCACCCCGCAGATATTTTGCCGTCAGACTGCTTTTATGTTTGATCAGGGTTTCATAATTGCCGGCAGCTACCACTTCACCACCCAGGTGACTGGCCAATGGACCCATGTCAATGATATGGTCTGCTTCACGCATCATCATTTCATCGTGCTCCACAACAACAACTGTATTTCCAAGGTCCCGAAGGTTTTTCAATACACGGATCAGCCGTTCAGTATCACGCGGGTGTAATCCTATGGATGGTTCATCTAATATATACAGAGAATTAGTGAGGTTGCTCCCCAGGCTCCGGGTCAATTGAATTCTCTGGCTTTCTCCTCCGCTCAGGCTATTGGCCAGTCGGTTGAGCGTCAGGTACCCAAGCCCAACATCCAACAAGGTCTTGATCCGCTGCCTAATCTCCAGCAGTATCCTTTTAGCAACCTGCTGATCATGAGGGGATAATTCCAGCGCGTCAAACCATCTGTCCAGGTCATTTACCTGCATCTCGCATAATTCGCCGATATGTTTTCCGCCAACCTGAACATAGAGGGCCTCCTTTCGTAAACGATAACCCATACACGAAGTGCATGTGGTACGGCCCCGGTATCTCGATAACAATACCCTGTACTGTACTTTGTATAAGTTCTGCTCTACTTCCTTAAAAAAAGCATCTATACCATCAACATGTTCATTGCCTTTCCACAAAACAGTATACTCCTCTTCCGTTAAGTCAATAATGGGCCTGTGTACCGGGAAATTGAATTTTTTGGCAGCCTTTATGAAAGCGTCTTTCCATTGGCCAAGCTTCTCCCCTTTCCAGGGGGCAACAGCACCTTCAAATAAACTCAGGCGTGGATCGGGGATAACCAAGGCAGAATCAATACCAAGGATCTGTGAGAAGCCTTCGCAAACCGGGCAAGCACCAAAAGGGTTGTTAAAAGAAAACAGGTTTGGTACAGGTTCTTCAAAACGTATACCATCCAGTTCAAACCGGTTGGAGAAATGCAACATGGAAGTTTCATTCCTTTCTATGAAAATTTCACCTTCTCCTTCATAAAAAGCTGTACTAACGGAGTCGGATATCCGATGCTTGTCATCTTCATCGAAATCTTTTACAACAAGCCGGTCGATAAGAATATATGTATCCCTCGACGGCTTCCACTTATCCAGTTCCAATAGTTCTTCTATGCGGGACAAACCTTTCGCATGCATATCATACAAGCGCGAAAAACCTTTTTGCAGGAGAATGTTCAACTCTTCTTTTGCATCTCTTTTACCCTGGAACTGAAATGGAACAAGTATATAAACTTTATCACCTTTATCAAATCCTGCAATTGCATTCACCACATCATGTACATCATCTTTTTTTACCTGGCGTCCGGAAACAGGTGAAATGGTTTTACCCGTACGTGCAAACAACAGGCGCATATAATCATAAATTTCCGTCATGCTGCCTACTGTTGAACGTGGTGTTCTCGTAATAACTTTTTGTTCTATTGCAATAGCAGGACATAAACCGCGAATAAAATCAACATCAGGTTTATTCATACGCATCAGAAACTGTCGTGCATACGCACTTAAACTTTCTGCATACCTTCTTTGTCCTTCTGCATACAGTGTATCTATTGTTAATGAAGATTTTCCTGAACCGGAAACTCCCGTAACAACGATGAGATTATTACGTGGTATTTCTACGATAACGTTACGTAGATTATGCACACGCGCACCATGAATGAGTATGTTGGAATTGTTTTCTACACTTTTAACTGATCGCTTCTGTTGCTTGCTGGATGCGGCTTTCGGCATAATGTGGAAGATAAAATTTATTGTTAAAGTTACGGATGTTTGCAATGCGGTTTATACGTATCATTTATCTTTATTGTGCAGTATAAAAATCATTCACCGAAAATTTCTGGTTGTTGGTCGAAAATTTTTTAACTAAAATTTGCATATTATAAAATATGTTCTATTTTAGTTGTTCCAATATCCAGAAGAACAAAAAGAAATTACTATTCCCGCCTATTGAATAGACTTCTACTTGTAAACTGGTTTATTGGAATATCCCAAAATCCCAAACCAATTAAAAACCGTAGAAGTTATGCGATCCCTGACCAACCTAACCGACCAGCAATTGATTCATCTTTTCATGGATGGAGATTCCGAAGCCCTTGAGACATTAATCGTTCGTCACAAAGACAAAATTTACACATCCATTTTTCTGCTTGTTAAAGACAAGTATCTTGCAGAAGATATTTTCCAGGATGTATTCATCCGTGTTATCGACACCGTTCGTAGCGGCCGTTACACAGAAGAAGGAAAATTCCTCCCATGGGCAATGCGTATCGCCCATAACCTTTGCGTGGACCATTTCCGTAAAGTAAAAAGAACACCAACTATCCGCAACAGCGAAGATCGCGACATTTTTGAAGTACTTAACATCACTGAAGATGGTGTTGACCGTAAGATGATGCAGCGCCAGAGCCACGACAGGGTTCGCCAGATGCTTGACCTGCTTCCTTCAGATCAGCGCGAAGTGATCATCCTCCGTCATTATGCAGAAATGAGTTTTAAAGAAATCGCTTCAATGACAAACTGCAGCATCAATACAGCCCTTGGCCGTATGCGCTATGGTCTGATAAACCTGCGTAAGATGATGACTGAAAAACAGATTGCACTATAAATACAATTAACCGCTAAGGAGCTAGGCCAGGCTTAGCACCTTAGCGGTTAATGTTTTTAATATTTCCCGACCGTCAATATTACCAAGCAATGCATTACTTGCCCTCTCAGGGTGAGGCATCATACCAAATACATTGCGCGATTCATTGCAGATACCGGCAATATTTCGGGTGGAGCCATTAGGATTGGCTGCATCAGTGATCAATCCGTTTTCATCGCAATAACGATAGATCACCTGGTTGTTATTTTCCAATTTATCCAGTGTTGCCGCATCTGCATAATAACGCCCTTCTCCATGTGCAATGGGTATTTTTAATGCACGACCTTCCTCCCCGGTAATATATACATTCTGGCAAATGAACTGCATATTCGCGTTTCTCAATAATACACCGGGTAAAAGGTGAGATTCACATAAAATCTGAAATCCATTACATACACCCAGTACTTTTCCTCCCTGGCCGGCAAACTGAATGACGGATTGCATCATTGGGCTGAAACGGGCAATTGCCCCGCAACGCAGGTAATCACCAAAGGAAAATCCACCCGGCAATACAATACAATCTTCAGTGGAGAATTTACTCAGGTCGCGATCCTTATGCCAAAGCGGGATCACTTCCTGGCCCAGGTCATCTCGCAGGGCATCCATCATATCTCTGTCGCAATTAGATCCCGGAAAAACAACCACACCAAATTTCATGTGCTGAACTTTTTTATTGATTGATGGCAAAGGTACATTCTTTGATTAAAGGAATCAAAGCAGAAAATCAACATGGAACATCACTGCCTGAGAACCGCGATATTCAGGGCAATGATAAAAATAACCATTATCCAGTGCAGAATAAGTGGGAAGTTCCTTTTATTGGAATGAAAAAAAGTATAGGCATGGAATGCGGCAAAGGGTGGTGCACAAAGTATCCAGTATTCAAATGTTGAGCTTGAATTAATAAATGGCACCAGCAGGGCAGTGAGCAGGTATAGCAACAGCAGGCTCCAGCTTTTTCTCACCTGGATGAGCATTTTAAGGATATTACCCTGAATATAAAAACCGCTGATCAGGAATGGAACGATCAACAGGATCATACCGCCCCAGGCCCAGATATTCTGCAGAAATGCCGGATAACTCAGGCTTAAGGAAGGGATGAACCGCGCAGGGTCCCATTGCGATGTAAGGTATAAATACGCAAATAAAAAATAATAAGGGGTTGTAATCCCTAATAACCCAACCAGCCATTCGGCAAGGTTAAAAGGCCGCATGATGATCAGGGCAAAAATCATGAGTACCACTAAGGCAATGGAAGGAAAATAAAAAAAGGAGCAAAAGCCCAAAACCATGCCGATATTAAAAAGTACCAATTTTGCCCTGTTATTATTATATAGACCACTCATTCTGGCCCAAACCCATACAAGCAGTGAATTCACCAGTAATGTGGATGAAAACTGCCACCATTCAGGAAACAGGGAGGTTATCAACAAATATGCCATGGCAGGCAGGAAACTGGCTTTGGGGAGCAACTTGTGGTTGTTTACCAGGCTGTTCAGGGTCATGGCCTGGATAAAAATCAGCATATAAGCCAATATCGGGTAGATCACAGGGGTAATCTTCCCTATTCCAGACATTGTTCTTAACAGACCATGGTATAAAAAGCCATCTGTTTCCTGGGCAATGGGAATGTGGGGATCAATAAAAGAAGCAAAACGGAGAATAAGTCCGTAAAAAAAGAGAAAAATGATCCCAAAAGGGTTGTAATTCCTGAATATTCCTACCACATAGGCATTTTTAGAAGTCTAATTTAGCAAAACAGATAAAGTTTCGGTTCATACAAGGTAAAACAATCTCCCTTAGCCCAACCTGTTTTCCAAATCGCGGCATAAAAGTATAACCCTGATCCAGGCCTTTTAGTGTGGGATCCCTTTTCAAGGTTCCGGCTGCATTAACTGTTACACTGGTTAGTAAAAGTTCACGCCGCTCCAGCTGATTAAACAAAAAGCGTACCTCATTGCCAGTATTGAATATCTGATAAGACAGATTCATATCAGAATTATCATCAAACTGGCGTTTTTGGATGGTATTGCTCCATTGCAGGTTACCATCCTTCTTAAAGAAAAAGATCATGATATTCTCTGAAAAATGCCTGACCATGGTATTACCCCATCGGTTCATGGGATCACCTGATCGCCAGGGGTTTGTGTTGGAATAGGGCGAAAAATAGGAATAATCAGTTCCCCCAAATCCGCCATTCCCACCATACAAATAATCATACCGGTTCCAGCCGGAAGACCGGGAATTGGTATAATACAGCTCAGCTACAACAGCAAACCCACCATCCTTTGTTGGGATCAGGTTTTTAATAAAATAATCATTGAACGCCATTTTGGGTGATGAATTATCTGAGCGGGCGTCCATGCGTAGCGTATCATTAAATTTAAACTTGTAAACGGCCTGCCGCTCCCCTGCCTCCTTATCCCAAATCAAGCTAATTAGTCCATCAATATTTGTTTTGTTTTGTTCGTAATAAAATGATGTAATCAAAAAACGTTTATTAAAATTATCGGCCCTGATCTTCACTTCATCAAGCAAATAATTCTTAATCGGAATCTGGGTTATTTGCAAACTGTCTTCCTGGGCTTTCTTTATGATAAAATTGAATTTATTGATAAAATCCCTGCTGCCCGAATGGTTACTCCGGCCAAAGGCCAGGTCTCCATCATTATCAAGTACAAAATCATTAAAGACGCCTTCCTTTTCCCTAATAGCTTCTGTTATTACACTCTTTTTCTGGAGAACCAGGTTTTTATCATACAACAACGTTGTAAAGACATAGTAGCGATCATTCTTTTGGTTGATTTTAAATAGCATGATCTTCTGTTTATCCTCACTTATGATCATCGTGTACACTTTTATGTCATCGCTACCTTCGATGTGGGAAGTATCCAGCACTGCGGGATCTGATAATAGCTTTGCATCCCCGTTGAGTTTGACACTGGCGCAATAAATTACATTTTTACGCTGGTACTGATATATCATATGATAGTAGTCCTGATATGCTACAAAATCAACATTCGATATCCTGTCTGGCAGCATATCAAGTCTTACCTTACTTTTCAACTTCATTTCATTGTCGTAAACCGAAATGTCGTTCTTGCTTTTAAAATTCTTATATACATTGATGTTTCCACCCACTTTCCCGATGATCTCAAAATTCATCTGGCGGTAATCGTCTCTTTCAATTTCAGAATAGAATACCTTCTGGGCCTGGGCCTGGTTGGTAAAAATGATTAAGAGGGCAGCAAAATATAAGGTTTTCATGTCAACGGTTTTCCTTTGATAAAATTACGTTTTGTGTAGCAAAAACAGGCTGAATGGTTATTTGAATAGCCCTGAACAGGTAATTTTAACTAAAATAACAAGAGATTCTGATACATGTTATACAGAAATTGAAATTCCTATACCTTTGACGCCAATTAATTACTCCAAAACGTATAACCCGCTAATACTGTGTCAAAAAATCTGAATAAGGTAACTGGTGCCGGTCTCCTGATTGCCTTAGGAATTATCTATGGAGATATTGGAACCTCACCACTCTATGTTTTCAGTGCGATCATTAATGGAAAAGTCATCAGTGAAGAATTAATTCTGGGCGGATTGTCTTGTATTATCTGGACACTTACATTACAAACTACGGTAAAATATGTTATCCTCACACTTCAGGCTGATAACCGGGGTGAAGGAGGGATTTTTTCGTTATACACCCTTGTCCGGCGTAGAAAAAAATGGCTGGTGGCCCCTGCTATGATTGGTGGTGCGGCTTTGCTTGCAGATGGTATGATTACCCCGCCCATTTCAGTAGCTTCTGCAGTGGAAGGTTTGAAACAAATATCCCGTTTCGAAAATATCCAGGAAATGCAGATAGTATATATTGTCCTGGGCATTTTAGCTGTACTCTTTTTTGTTCAACAATTTGGCACAGCATCCATCGGAAAACTCTTTGGTCCCATCATGATGACTTGGTTTTCCATGCTGGCAATCCTCGGGCTCATTCATATATCAGACGACTTCAGTGTATTAAAAGCATTTAACCCGATTTATGCATTTAACCTGCTGGTGAAATATCCGGAAGGGTTTTGGATTCTCGGTGCTGTTTTCCTGTGTACTACGGGAGCTGAAGCTCTTTATTCAGATCTGGGGCATTGCGGAAAACATAATATCAGGGTTTCATGGATTTTTGTAAAAACATCCCTGATCATCAATTACCTTGGACAAGGTGCATGGCTATTAACAAATTCGGGTAAAGTATACGCTAACAGCACACTGATTGTTGATAAAGAATTTTTAAGTCAGTTTCCATCGGCATTGCCACTGGAGAACCCGTTCTATGCCGTAATGCCTGAATGGTTCAAAATTTTCGGAATAATCATTGCTACCGCTGCCGCCATCATAGCAAGCCAGGCTTTAATCAGCGGATCATTCACTCTAATCAGTGAAGCTATGCGACTAAACCTTTGGCCCAGGTTCAAAATTAATTACCCATCAGAAGAAAGGGGTCAGTTGTTCATTCCGGCTATTAATAACCTGCTATTTGTGGGCTGTTGCGGTATTGTTCTTTATTTCAGAAATTCAGGCAATATGGAAGGTGCTTATGGTTTGGCCATTACGCTATGCATGATTGCAACTTCTATCTTATTTGCCAATTATCTTGTTTTACACAGGGTTAATGCTGCATGGATCTATTTATACCTTATTGTATATTTTGCCATCGAATTCAGTTTTCTAATTGCCAACCTGCTGGAAAAATTTCCCCATGGTGGTTATGTAACACTTTTTGTTGGTGGTTTTTTATTCCTCATCATGTATGTATGGTACCGTTCCCGCAAGATCAAAAACCGTTATGTGGAATTTGTTCGGTTGGATCATTACCTGCCTTTATTGCAGGAACTGAGTAACGATACCACCATCAATAAATATGCAACCCATCTTATTTATTTAAGCAGCGCCAATAATCCCAAGGAAATCGAACATAAGATCATGCACTCGATCTTAAATAAAAAGCCAAAACGTGCAGATATTTATTGGTTTGTGCATGTAGATACACTTGACGATCCGTATACCTGCGAATATGAAGTACAAACAATCATTCCTAATGAAGTCATCCGTGTTGAGTTCCGGCTCGGATTCCGCATGGAACCCAAAATCAACCTGATGTTCCGTAAAGTAGTGGAAGATATGGTGGCCAATAAAGAAGTAAATATCGTAAGTCGCTATGAAAGCCTGCAGCGCAATAATATCGTAGGCGACTTTGAATTTATTGTTATGGAGAAATTCCTAAGCCAGGATAATGAATTGCCATTCTGGGAAAGGGTTGTCATGAAACTGTATTTCTGGTTAAAAGAAATAGGCCTTTCAGAAGAACGTGGCTTTGGGCTGGATCCCAGTAATGTGAAAGTGGAAAAATTCCCGCTCATTGTTGCTCCTGTTACAAAACTCAATCTTAAAAGGATAAGCCCGGAGGAGGAAGAATAATTGAAAATCGAAAAGGGAAAATCGAAAATCGAAAATAACAGCCGGTACAACTTTGCAGAAGGAAAGAATTTCAATAAGATGGCCTGCATTCATTGAAATAAACAACCCTTGATTTGCTTTCTTTTGATATCAATCAAATCCCATGGGGAAAAGCGAAAATCTAAAATAACAGCCGGTACAACTTTGCAGAAGGAAAGAATTTCAATGAAATGCTCTGCATTCATTGAAACAAACAACGCTTGATTTGCTTTCTTTCGATATCAATCAAATCCCATGGGAAAATCGAAAATAAAAGCCAGTACTAATATCCGGCTAAGGAGAATTAACTCGAAATAATATATATTCATTAAAAGAATACTCCTTTGCCTTCCCTTTTACTTGTATTACTTACAATTCCCTGGTGGTGGATTGGCGGTGGCTATCTCCTGGCCATGGTAATTGTTTATTTCATACAGGAACGACTGATATTTAAGCCCGAAAAATTATCAGCTGATTTTCAATTCCAATACGATGCACCTTTCCGTGAATTGTTTTTTGATGTGGAAAAAGGGGTGCGTATCAATGGCCTCCATTTTTATCGGGAAAATGCTGCCGGGCTGATCCTTTATTTTCACGGCAATACCCGAAGCATTAAAGGCTGGGCCAAATACGCAAAAGATTTTTACCGGTATAATTATGATGTGGTACTGGTAGATTACCGGGGTTTTGGAAAAAGTACCGGGAAAAGAAGCGAATCAGCCATGCTTAAAGACATGCAGTTTGTGTACGACACACTTATGGTAGAATATCCTGAAAGCCACCTGGTACTCTATGGAAGAAGTATGGGCAGCGGCTTTGCCACCAAACTTGCTTCGGATAACCATCCGCGTTATCTTATACTGGATGCACCGTATTACAGTTTTTCCAAAGCAGTTGAGCGGTTTCTGCCATTTATGCCCCTAAAATTTGTGTTGCGGTTCAAACTGCGTTCAGACTTGTGGATAACAAAAGTAACCTGCCCTGTGTATATTATCCATGGCACCAGGGACAGGTTGCTTCCAATACGGAACAGCATCCGTTTGCAGGAACTTAATCCACAGCATACCACACTCATCCGGATACATGGTGGCGGGCATAACAACCTTCCCGACTTCCCGGAATATCATAATTTTTTAAGGAATATACTGCAGTATTAAATAAAATTGTCTGAACCATGATTTGGGGGGATTATTATGATTAAAGGGATTTATCGTCAATAGCCTTTCGGATGCCCCGGTTCGTGTCTTCACGAACCGGAAAACGAAAATTTTTCGATGTTGGTTCGTGAAGACACGAACCATGGCACCTAAATAAAACCTCTTTTCAATTCGTATATACAGCGGAAACTAAGAAAGTTCCCCGACCGTTCTTCCGGCAGGTACCGCAAGGATATCAAAATGATCATGCTTCATCATATCTGATTTTTTAAGCGGCAGCTTCTTAACAGACCTGAAATCAGAGGCCCTTCTTTGATCGAGGCCTACCTGGTAAAGGGTATTTCCGCCGGCACTCATCACTTCAAACAGTTCTTCCCTTTCTGCTTTCACCAGGTAATGGTTACATTCCGATAAAAGGAAAGGGTGAAATTCATTTATAATCCCCGACAAATTTTTAATGATCTCTTTATCATAGCCTTCGGCATCCACTTTAATAAAAGAAAGCTTTGGCAGGTATCCTGCATATTCAGTTCTTAGTAAATGTTCCAGGTTACGGCCCTGGATCTCGAGGGTATATTTATGGTATGGATCAGTGACTTTTCTTTCCGACAAAAAACCACCGTTACAAAAGGAGGCATCAGAATAATTAAAACTAAAAACCCCATCATCAGCTGTAGCAGCAATGCAAATAGGAAGAATATTGGTCTTATCTGTATTCAGCGCTGCATTTTCCTCTAAAATGCGGTATACATACCTGTTAGGCTCCAGCGCTAATATAGCACCCTTTTTCCCGGCTGCAAGCGCCATTGGTATAGTGGTATCGCCAGCATGTGCGCCTATGTCAATCGCAAAATCGCCTGGCCGAATAAATTGCCTGTAAAAGGAAACCAGCCCTTCATCCAGTTTCAATGGATGATAATACGGATGCTTCCATTGTGCAACCTGTATTGGACCATCTGAGCCTACCTGGAAGGTCTCTATAACAGAACCATACTCACGAAACTCCTTTTTTAGTTTCTTTCTTCGCAAGCCAAGTAATAGAGATTTGAACATAGGTTAATAATATGGGCAGGTAATGGAAAGCTTCAAAGATACTGTATTTTTGAGGTAAGATTTGATTCAAAATCAGCCCTGTAACATGCAGAAAAAAAGCATCAAACGCTGGATTCAGTGGGGACTCATACTGTATGGGTTAACAGGCATTGCCATTTTTTATCTGCAGGATTATTTTTTTTTCCAGCGGGTCCCACTAACCACGGAGTATAGATATGAATTTGGCGTCCCGTACAATGAGGTTAACCTGACATTCAATAAACTTTCCAATATCAATATCATCCAGTTCCCATCTACCGGAAGCACCGATCGGGGAGTTGTATTATATTTTCATGGTAACCGTAAAAATATAAGCTGGTATGCCCGGCACGCACCGGCTATGACAAAAGCAGGTTTTGAAGTTTGGATGATTGATTATCCGGGCTACGGTAAAAGTACCGGAAAACTGGAAGAAGAAGTGCTCTATGCATATGCATTGCAGATGTACAAACTGGCCCGGAAAAAATTCGCTCCAGACTCGATCATACTGTATGGAAGATCAATGGGAACGGGCATTGCGGCTCATTTGGCAAGCCACCAACCAGCAAAGCGCCTGATCCTTGAAACGCCCTATTATAGTTTTGCATCGGTGGGTGCTCATTTTTTTCCCATCTACCCTATGGAACGGATGATCAACATCAAACTGTCTACTTACGAATACCTTCCCGATGTGCATATGCCTGTATCCATTTTTCATGGAACCAACGACTGGATCATTCCTTACAATAACTCAAAACGGCTGCAACCTTTGTTGAAAAAAAACGATGAATTTATTACCATAAAAGGCGCGGGACATAATAACCTGAACGAATACCCGCTTTTTCAAAGAAAGCTGGATTCATTGCTGAGGTTATGAGTTGTTTTTCTGAACCATGATTTGGGGGGATTTTTGGGATTTATATGATGAACAGCCAATACATTTAAACGCTTAGACGGCGAGAAGATGTTGGCTGTTAATCCCATTAATCATAATAATCCCCCAAAATCATGGTTCAGACAAAAGTGTTAAATTGTTTCTTTCAACTTCACGCTATTCCTATTAACACTCAAAGTAAAAGTACCCCCCACCTTTAACGCATAATTTTCCTTTTCATGGCTCACCGGAAAACCATAACAAACCGGATATGTATACTCCTTCACCAGGTCGTGTATTATTTCATAGGCCGTTTTCCCAAAAGGCCTGTCTGTGTCTTTACAATCTGTAAACCCGCCAACGACCAGCCCCGCCAGCTTATCCAGTTTTCCACTTCGCTTTAACTGGTAAAACATACGGTCAATATTATAGAGTTGTTCGCCAACATCTTCCAGAAAAAGGATCTTGCCTTTTGTATTGATGTCAGATGCAGTACCCACCAGGTGGGAGATCAGGGCCAGGTTTCCACCCGCTAATATCCCCTCCGCTTTACCGGGATGATTGAAAGGATGAACAGAAGTTTCATAGTGTGCTTTCTTTCCGGATAAAGCTTTCCGAAGCGATTGTACATATTCATTTTTGAATCCGCCGTTTTGAAATGCGCCGGCCATGGGAGCGTGCAGGGTGGCAATATGGTAACGGGTATGTATATGCGCATGTAAAACGGTTATATCACTAAAACCAATAAGCCACTTGGGATGCTTACGGAAATTTGTAAAATCGATGCGATCAACGATCCGGCCTACACCATAGCCACCCCTTGCGCATAACACCGCTTTTACTGCTGGGTCGTCAAACATTTCCTGCAGGTCGTCCAGCCTTTCGTCATCGGTTCCTGAAAAATAATTTTCCCCATGGCCGAGGGTCTTTCCTTCCTTAACTGTAAAACCCCAGTCGCTCTGCAAAACCTGTATACAGGTCTTCATTTTCTCTTTAGGCATATAACCTGCCGGGCAAACCAAACCTATGGTATCGCCCTTTTTCAGGTAAGGTGGGATGATGATCTTTTTGGCCGACATGGATTATATCTCTTTAAACAGCAAGATAAGGATATGACCTCAATCATTTACAAAGGCGATACAAGTCAATATAAGCAATGACCTTACCTATTATTTTTACCCTTTATTGTATTGCCATATGACAACGAGCCATATTCAACCAATTACCCGACTGGCAGATCAGCTGGGTATTGCAGCAGACCAACTCATTACTTACGGGAAATATAAAGCCAAAATTCAACTTCCCGGATTTAATGAAGAAAAGATCAGGCAGAGTAAACTCATTTTAGTGACTTCCATTACGCCTACCCGTGCGGGCAATGGGAAAACCACTTCTTCCATTGGATTAGCTGACGGACTTCGCAGGCTTGGAAAAAAATCGATCCTGGCTTTGCGCGAACCTTCACTTGGACCTTGTTTTGGTATGAAAGGCGGAGCTACAGGAGGCGGGGCGTCACAATTGGTACCAGCCGATGAAATTAACCTCCACTTTACCGGAGATTTCCATGCCATCAGTTCCGCTAACAACATGCTGGCTGCATTGCTCGACAACTACAACTATTTCAGCCAGGGCAAACCTGAAGAACTAAAAGATATTTTCTGGCGCAGGGTATTGGATGTTAACGACCGCTCCTTGAGATATATCATCACAGGTTTGCATGGAGGGAAGAACGGATTGCCAGCTGAAACCGGTTTCGACATAACACCTGCTTCTGAACTGATGGCCATTTTATGTTTATCCCAAAACCTGGACGACTTACGGCAACGAATAGATGATATTATGCTTGGCACTACAGCCGCCGGATTACCATTCAGGACCAGTGATCTTCAAACAAGCGGTGCTATAACAGCTTTGCTCAAAGATGCCATGCTGCCAAACCTAGTTCAAACTCTCGAGGGTACGCCCGCCCTGGTACATGGAGGCCCCTTTGCCAATATTGCCCACGGATGTAATTCGGTGATTGCCACCAAAACAGCCATGGAACTGGGGGATTATGTGCTCACTGAGGCCGGCTTTGGCAGCGATCTCGGCGCTGAGAAATTCATGAACATCAAATGCCGGAAAGCCGGGCTCAATCCCGCACTTAGCGTATTGGTTGTTACCACACAATCGCTGAAACTGCACGGTAATGTACCTTATGGTCAAATTAAATTGCCCAACCCGGAAGGAATTTCTACAGGTATGCGTAACCTTCAGCGCCACCTCGATATCCTTCATTCATTTGGTCAACAGGTTTTGGTTGTGCTTAACCAATATCATACAGACACACCTGATGAAATCAATATTATCCGCAACTGGTGCGAACAAAAGTATATTGCATTTGCCGTAAACAATGCGTTTGCCCTGGGCGGCGAAGGTGCGTTAGAAGCTGCTGAAAAAATTATCAGCCTTACCAGTGAAGCATCTGAGCCGGTAACATTCACTTACCAGGATAAGGATAGCGTTGAGGAAAAAATAAAACAGGTAGCTACAAAGATTTATAAAGCAGATGGCATTATACTGGAGAAAAAGGCAAAGCAAAAATTGAAATTTATTGAGGCAGGAGGATGGCAGCACTTGCCGATATGCATTGCTAAAACACAATATTCATTTACAGATACTCCGGAAGCAATACATACTTATGATCATTTTACCATAACCGTTGATGACCTCATCGTTAATACCGGCGCAGGTTTTATTGTGGCTGTTTGTGGCGAGATGATGCGCATGCCAGGGCTACCGGAGAAACCTGCGGCATTGCAGATAGATATGGTGAAGGGGAAGATCACTGGACTGAGTTAGGGAAATCGAAAGTTGAAAATCGAAAGTCGAAAGTAAAGGCAAATACAGGAATCGCAGAGACGGGGAGGTTCGGGGCCATGGTTCGTGTCTTCATGAACCATCATCGAAAAATTTCGTTTTCCGGTTCGTGAAGACACGAACCGGGGCACCGGACTAAGCTAGCGCCCTTGTTTCTTTGCGGTTAAAGTATTTTTATTTTTCAACCAATTCCACATCATCCTTCCGCACGGTAAGCAAATGCATCGCCCCGCATTTCAAGGCAAAATTATTTTTCTGATGGCCCACCGGAAAATTAAAACAAACCGGGTATTTATAAGCAGCCACTTTCTCCATCACTATATCATAAACATTCCGGCCAAATTCTTCACCTGGATCGTCCACTTTAATTTTATTGAACCCCCCTATCACCAAACCAGCCAGTTTATCCAGTTTGCCCGCCCTCTTTAAATTCATAAACATCCTGTCCAGGGAATATAGATACTCCCCTACTTCTTCCAGGAATAATATTTTACCGCTTGTGCTGATCTCAGAATCCGTTCCCATCAGGTTTTGAATGATAGACAGGTTTCCTCCAATTAAAACGCCCTGTCCGATTCCGGTGCGGTTATGTTCATCAGGCTCTGCCTTGTATTTCATTTTAGTACCGGTAAGCGCATCCCTGATAGAAAGGATTGTTTCCTGGACAACAGACTCAGCTGTTTCCCAATTATCGGGGAAACTGTTGCACATTTTTGAATGAATGGATACTATGGGAAACTTACGGTTAATATGCAGGTGCAGTGCTGTAATATCACTGAAGCCAATGATCCATTTAGGCCTTTCTTTCAGCCGGGTGAAGCTGATCTTATCAATGATGCGGGCAACACCATATCCGCCACGTGCACACATGATGGCTTTAACAGTTGGATCATCCAGCATGATCTGCAGGTCCCTGGCCCTTTCTTCATCCGTGCCGCCAAAAGTAAAATCCCGTTTGCCAACGGTATTGCCTACCCGCACTTTAAAACCCCAGCTTTCCATTTGTTTAACAGCCGGTTGAATATCTTCAAAACTGATGTATCCTGCAGGGCAGGTAATGGCAATGGTATCCCCTTTTTTAAGATACGCGGGCCGGATAAGTTCGGCATCTGAGTCTTCCGTATTGCCAAATGACGTTCCGGGGAATAATGCTGATCCTGCGAGCAAAGCGGCACCGGAAATAAATTCGTTTCGTTTCATGTTTGTGGCATGAAATTACTGATTCTTATTTTGATTGAATTTGAAAGTATAACTAAGTAATAGCTGCAATCCTCTTGAAGTGATTTTGCCGGTCTTTCTTTCACCCTGGAAAAAATTATCTTCGGTAGGGTCGGAAAAGCTGAATGGCTGGGGATAATCATTTCGCGAACCCATGTTCAGGCGAAGGCCTATGACCCATTCACTGGCGCCAAAATCACGTTGTGTACCAAAAGTCAGATGGTAATTATTCCATACTTTTTTGGGGATAGAAAATCCTTTTTCTTCTCTCAGCCTGTTGCTATAATAATTATCATTCCGGAAGGAAAATAAAAGATGATAATCTGGTCTTACAATCCAGTCGGCCGCAATCGAACCATTGAAAACATTTCGCCTCGATTCCCAAACAGCCAGCAAATCATCAGTTAAAAGAACATTTTCGCTGCTGGAAGGCTGGATAAAAGAAGCTTCTCCCGGATTAAGCACCGTATATTCTTTAATGGCGCTATACCAGTCCAGGGCACCATACATCCTTACATTACCAAACAGGCGGGATGCACCAAAAGATACATTAAGGGGCATCTTATATTTTACTTTCAGTTTTTCAAACCGGCCGTTTGCCAGAAAATTTTGGCGCGCAATCGTTGGGTCCTGTCCCAAACGCACATTCACCAGGCTCAGATCTGCATTCATTTCACCGGTGCCCATTATCCCCAGGGCAGGGGTAGTTAAAGTCAGGCCCAGGTCCCATTTTCCAAAATTTCCTGTCAATCCTACTTTAGAATAAGTGACTATCTTATAGAATTTGAAGTAAATATCATAACTGGTACCTACCCAGTCTACCGTTGCCCCGGTATTCAAATCAGGAATGGCATTTGCGGAAAAATTTTCAATGTATTCCTGGGAACGGTAAGTGAAAGTCTGTGAAAAACCAAAGGATAGTTTAGGGCTTATTTTCCAGCCTAACCCCGCCACAACGGAAACTTCATCCATTTTGGTATTCAGGTGATATTGCGACAGGTAATTTTCTTGTCCCGGACTTTCAACCTCACTAATTATATCTTTTTTTGTTTCTGTGCGATCTGTAAAATTGAGGTTATCGGTATTGCTGTGATAGAGGGCATAACCCAGGGTCCAGTCTTTTTGTTTTTTCCATGGTTTTAAAACACCGGAAGCCATGGATGGCAGGATCGACAGGTTACTGCTGGAAAGGTCAAACCCTTGCCCAAGGCCATTTTTAAACTTGATATTGTTAAAACCAACGGCATTGGTATTGAAATTAAAACTGGAACTGGAAGCCGCAGATAAAGTAGCCGGGTTCATAATTACGGCTGACTGGTCTTCAAACCTGGCTAACCCGGCATTATATAAAATGGAGTTCCTGGATCCAAACTGCATCCAGCTGTAATGGTTATCCTGGGCTAAAATAGCAGTCGGGTATATGAATAGAACAATGGCTACAATATTAACAAAAGATATTAAGCGCTTCATTTTGCCAGTTTTGGTAGACCTAAAGGTACATCATCAGGAAATCTGAAGCCTAAAACATTGTTTTATTATATAAATCAGGAACAATCCTGGAATGTATAACGATCTCTTTTTTATGGAATCCCACTGATTTGGGGATTGCTGCTTATTACGGTATTTTTGCCCATTCATTTGGATACCGGCACAGCCGGGTAAGACAGGAAAAATTATGAAGAAGGATTTCAGGCGTTTATTGGTTACAGCTGCATTACCCTATGCCAATGGCCCGGTTCATATCGGCCACCTGGCTGGATGTTACCTGCCATCGGATATTTATGTGCGATATCAGCGGGCACAAAAAAGAGATATCAAATTTGTTTGTGGCAGTGATGAGCATGGTGTACCCATCACCATCCGCGCCATGAAAGAAGGGATCACCCCGCAGGAAGTGGTCAATAAATACCATGCTATAATTAAAGAAAGCTTTGAAAACATAGGTATTTCATTTGATATCTATTCCCGGACTTCCAACCCTGTTCATCACCAGACCTCAGCCGATTTTTTCAGGAACCTGTATGACAAAAGCCTGTTCGAAGAAAAAGAAACCGAGCAATATTATGATGAAAAGGCACAGGTATTCCTGGCAGACAGGTATATAACCGGCACCTGCCCGGTTTGTGCCAATCCAAATGCATACGGCGACCAGTGCGAAAAATGCGGAAGTGCTTTATCTCCTGAACAACTGATCAATCCTAAGTCAACCTTAAGCGATGCCATTCCGGTAAAGAAACTCACCAAACACTGGTATTTCCCCTTACAACAATATGAGGACTGGCTGAAAAAATGGGTACTCGAAGAACACAGCGACTGGAAGAATAACGTCCTTGGCCAGTGTAAAAGCTGGCTGGATAGTGGCTTACAGAGTCGTGCCATGACACGAGACAGTCAGTGGGGCGTGAAAGTACCTATAGAAGGAGCAGAAGGGAAAGTGCTGTATGTATGGTTTGATGCACCTATTGGATATATCAGCGCTACAAAAGAACTGACTGCACAATGGGGTGATTACTGGTGCTCGGAAGATACCAAGCTGGTACACTTTATTGGCAAGGATAATATCGTTTTCCATTGCATCATTTTCCCGGCGATGCTGAAAGCCCATGGCAATTTTGTGCTGCCGGAAAATGTTCCCGCCAATGAATTCCTGAATATTGAAGGCGAAAAAGTATCCACCTCCAGAAACTGGGCAGTATGGGTACATGAATATATTGCAGATTTTCCCGGATGTGAAGACGTCCTACGTTACGTTCTATGTGCTAATGCCCCGGAAACAAAAGACAATGATTTTACCTGGAAAGATTTCCAGGACAGGAATAATAGTGAGCTGGTGGCCATTTTTGGAAACTTTGTAAACCGCACCTGGGTACTCATGCACAAACTTTGCATGGGTAAAGTTCCGAAGCTCCACGAAGAAAAACTGGATGATACGGACCGTCAGATGTTGGCAGAGTTTGCCAATACTAAAGCCAAAGTGGAAGAAAGCATCGAACAATATAAATTCCGGGAAGCACTTTTTGAGGTGATCGACCTCGCCCGTAAAGGCAATAAATATTTACAGGAAAAAGAACCCTGGATCCTTGCCAAAAACCTGGCATCGAACCCCGAAAACCAGGAAGGGATTGACAACTGTTTACATATCTGTTTACAGCTTTGCGCCAACCTGTCTATTCTGATCAATCCCTTCCTGCCTTTCACCGCAAAGAAACTGATCTACATGATGAAGGTGGTGGAGAAAATGCTCGACTGGGAAAATGCGGGAAAGACCAAACTGCTGAGTGTTGGATATAGCTTGCGTGAACCACAATTACTGTTTCGCAAAATTGAGGATGAGGAAGTGGCGGCGCAGGTGGAGAAGCTCCAGGCTGGAACAAAGAAGTTGACAGTTGACAGTTCACAGTTGACGGGTAACAGCCAGGGAGATACAGTCGGGAGTCAGGAGCCGGGAGTCGATAGTCAACAGCCGGCTGTTTCTGTCAACAGTCAACTGTCAACTGTCAACCTTCAACCTTCAACCGATTTAAAACCGGACTTGTCCGCCGTAGCTTTAGCGAAGGCGGAGATTGTGTTTGATGATTTTGCAAAGATTGACCTTAAAGTTGGCACAATCCTCTCTGCAGAAAAAGTAGCTAAGGCTGATAAATTACTGAAGCTTGACATTGATCTTGGATTTGAAACAAGGACTATAGTTTCAGGCATCGCTTTACATTATCAACCTGAGCAGATCATCGGAAAGCAGGTAGTCGTGGTGGTTAATCTGGCACCACGTAAAATGAAAGGAGTGGAAAGCAGGGGAATGATCTTAATGGCGGAAGATGCTGCGGGGAAATTACATTTTGTATCACCCGGTGAAATGATAAACCCGGGAGCGGGTGTAAGTTGATTAAGTTCTTCTGTATTTCTTAGCGTACCTGATTCTTAGCGGTTAAGTCTGCCGCAAAAAAGCCGTATATTTATCCCTAATTCTGTTATTCTATTAATGAAAGCCTGGATAAGCAATAAAAAACTCCGTATATCGCTGTATATAACGGCAGGCTTTGTATTCCTGTTAATTCTTCTATACTGGTGGTTCCGGTTACATGTAAAAGACATTATCGAACAACTGGTAGCTTATGAATCCAAGGGAAAAGTTACCGTAAAAATCGGCCAGATGAATATCCGGTTTTTTCACCCACCTAAGATTGACCTCATAAATACCAGGTTGATGGTGATGGATAAGGCTGGCAATAAAGTTGTTTCCGCTGTTTCATTTAAATACCTGGGCCTGGAACTAAAATCATTTCGCAGCCTGGTTTTAGAAAAAAAATTACTGGTTGATTATATTGTTGCAGAAGATCCAAGCATTGAGGTTAGCCCGGAGAATAAAGACAAAATGAAAAAAGGAAACGAATCGGTTCCTTTTGAAATTGGCAATATATACATTGCCCTGGAAAAAATCACCAAAACCTTACAGGTAAAAAAATTCAGGATATATAATGGAAGCCTGGGCCTCAAAAATCTTCCACCAAATAATAAAACAATAAGCATTGGAGGCGTTGAATTTCATGTAGACGACTTTTCCCTGGATCCTACAAAAAATAAAAAGTCCGGAGAAAATCTTTTAATCAGGAGCCTCGAATTAAAAACAGGCAAACAGGATATCACTTTTCCGGAAGGGAACTACCGCTTGAAATATTCTTCGCTGGAAATTTCATCTCAGGATAATACAATAACACTCGACAGTCTTTTTATTGAAGGCAAAAGCAATGATACAACCTATGGTGCACTGGAAGCCGGTTTTTCAAGGTTAAAATTAATCAATACAGATTTCAAGGCGATATATGAATCCAACAAAATCAAAGTAGATTCTATTTTTTGCCTCGACCCGGTAGTTCGCCTGAAGATTGATATAACTAAAAAAGAAAAAGATAAGGTTGATGAAGAAAGGTCAATAGAAAAGACCATTGCCGGATTAATCGGCCACCTGGACATCGGTTATATTGGATTGCTGAACAGCGACATAACACTCACAACTAAAAATAAGGACAAATACAGGCCTTTTTCCACCAGGGGAAATAATTTTGAAGCATCAGGCATTCAAATCGACAGCTCAAAAGTTAATCCCATTGAGATAGGTAAACTCGTATTTGCCATAAAGAATTACAAAGCCTCTTCTGCAGACAGTATGTATGATGTAAGGTTCGACAGTGTCGTATATGATGAACATACACTGACCTTGAAAAATTTCAGGCTCGAACCGAGTGAAAAAAATTATCATCAGGATAAAAAATATGTGAGTATCCCGGATTTCGAACTTCGGGAAATTTCGCTTTCAGAACTGATTTCCAACCAACGGTTACAGGCTAAAGAACTCGTATTAAAAAACTCCAGGACTATTAATTATTATTATCCCAAATCAGACCGGATAAAACCCACCCAGCCTATTACTAAAATCATCGACGAGATCGATAAAAAAATTGACCTGGATAAAGTGCGCATTGAAAATGGGTATCTCCTGAACCAGTCTGTTTCAGATAAAACGCAGAAAGTGGAAGTTACAGGGATTAATTCCAGTATCTCCACCAATGAATTATTGCGGGCCCCTACCTATGAAATTATGGGCTACTCTATCGGCAGGCTGGAATTTGAAAAAGCCAGTATCACAACCGGAAAGACGGTATCTGTTTTTGATAAAGGGGAAATATATGGAAAAGAGAAATTGATTCTTACAGGCGCCGTATCTATTACAAACCTGAAAAATAACTCTACTGTTAAAATCGAGCACATCCGTTTGAACAATTACCATTTTGATGATGAGTTGTCAGAAATTTTTGTGGATAGTGTTACCTGGAAAAATGCCCGGATTATTTATCGAAAAGACAGCCACGAAACTAAAGGATACGTGGAGAAAGCGATAACAAAAAAGATCCTGAACATAGGGCATTTTTCTGTTCGAAATACTTCTATACAATTTTATTCGGGAGACACGGCAAAAGGAATGGCTGACATTAAAGTAATAGAGCTAAAAGGACTTTCAGCAAACACAGAAGGCAATATGCAAATTGAAGACCTTTTAGCAGAAGGCGACAAAATAGAATTAGAAATGCCTTCGTTCAGTTTGCGCACAGGCAATTTTTCATTTCGGGAAAACAGGTCTTCCACTTTAAATGATGTAAACCTGGAATATATTACGGAAAAGGATACAGCAAAAGCAAAGATCAGCAGGATTACCCTGGTTCCCCTCATTAATAAGTCGCTGAATAAAAAATACCCCGCATTCCAGGAAATCGAACTTCAAAACCCGGTGTTTTATGCTTTCATCAGGCCGGGAGCCAGGGATGAAATTCCTTCTGACAAAAAGGATGAGAAGAATTTTATGTTTGAAACAGGTCTGTTGCATATAAGTAATGCAAAAGTCAACTTCAATCTTTTGAATGGTGCAAAATCCATACATTATAAAACAGAATATCTTGATACAAAAATTAATGACATCAATATAGGAAAGGAAGACATGCGTTTTTCCATGGGTTCGTTTAATGTAATTTCCAAAACATTTGACCTGAATATTAATGACAGTATTGACCTTTATGCAGAGCCTGGCAAATTTGAAATAGCCGGTTCCGGATTAAAAATCGGGCAGGGAGCAAATGCTGGTTTATTTCATGCAGGCATAAAATTGATCCGTATAGACAGCCTGAATACATCTGTGGTTATGAAAAAAGATGGTAATGTTTTTGAATTGAAAAATATCAGCCTGGGCGGAAACGATTTCATATTCGACAGTTCAGATCGCAGGCATATCATCCGGCAAATCAGGTATAATCCATCCCTGTATGTAAAGAATATTAACCTGGGCCGTAAAAATGACCTGTATGAGATGGCTGCTTTTGGTATTGGTTTTGAGAATGCAGGAAGACAACTTTCTCTTGACTCATTTTATTACCGGCCACTTATTGACCGCGACTCATTTAACCGGATGAATAAATTTCAGAAAGATTATATACAGGCAAAAACAGGTAGAATAATCATACGGGAACTGGATATTGAAAAGTTGCTTGCTGATACCAGTTTTCGGGCATCAGCCATTGAGATCAACGATCCCGATGTATCCATTTTTAAAGACAAAAGGCTACCTTTTGATTTCAGCACGATCAAACCCTTGCCTGTAGATATGTTAAAAGAGTTGAAGATAAAAATCAATCTTGATTCCGTTTTGCTAAAGAATGGATTCATTCAATACAGTGAACACAATCCTAAGACCGATAAAATTGCTGTTATTGACCTTCCCCATACGCATGCGGAACTGACCAATATTAAAAATTATGATCTTAGTCCAACAGACAGCCTCAGGCTAAGGGCTACAACCCGGCTCCTGGATTCTGTAAGGATCAGTGTACATCACCGTGAATCTTATACAGATACACTTTCCGGTTTCCTTTTTTCTGTAAGGGTGAGTCCATTCAACCTGCTGGCCTTAAACCAGTTTTTACCGGAAATTGCTTCAGCCAAAATTATCTCTGGAAGATTGGACACGCTAAGGCTTCGGGCCATTGCCCGGGAGTACCTGGCTTTAGGTTATATCAATATGCATTACCGTAATTTAAAAATTCAGTACCTCAATAAGGGAGATATAAAGAAAAAAACCCTTGGTACTAAAATAGTTTCTTTCCTGGCCAATACACTGATCAGTAAAAATAATACTACTAAAACCGGGAGGGTATACACAGAAAGGGTCCGTGAAAAAGCATTCATTAACTATTGGATTAAGATGCTACTCAGCGGGGCGCTTACCAGTGCAGGTATAAAAGACAATAAAAAGCAATTAAAAAAATACCATAAAAAAAGGAAAAAGTTATATGTTCCGGAAATTCCGGATGTGGCATTCTAAATTAACCGCAAAGAAACGAAGCCACTGAAGAATTTCTTTGCACGCATTGTTGCATCGTGGTTCTTGTATAACTTTAAATAAATACTGATTCATTTTAATGACAATGAAATCTATCATCAGATACATATCCCACGCTTCAATAATTTTTTTTTCAATTATTTCTATTGCTGTTGCCAAGCAAAATAATGATACCATAATTGTCGAATCCCCTCAGGAAATAAAGGCTCTAAAACAAAAGAATCCTTCCGTTTGGTTAGAACAGTCAGAAAACGAATTGATCCTTATCGAAGGTAAACTCCTGCAAGGATACGATTCATCTTTTATGAACGAAGATTACGACAGGCTCAATGCAAATTTTGAACTTATCCGGAATGATTTTATTAATCGCGGCGAATTCATGCGGTTAAGGAGCCTGGACGATATTAAAGCAGAATTGATACAACTCAAAAACCAGGTTGAAATCTGGCGGAAGAAAATTACCCGGATCAATGAGGAGGTATCCAGTGAATACAACTCCATTAACAGGATTAAAAAGGATTCGATTCAGTACCTTATCCAACAAGACAGTGCCATGTGGCTGATCTATAGCCAGATGTTCAACCAGCAGGAACAGGTATTGGATAAAATTGACACTTTATGCGCTACAACACTGCAGAAATTTGTAAGCATAGAAAGGAAACTAAATGTATTAACGTATAACATATCCTCCACCATTTCAGCGGTGGATATAAGGATCAAGGCCACCCAGAACTCATTTCTCAAAAAAACGCACCCGTCGTTATGGGAATTGAATAGCCTGTCTTACCCCAAAAATATTGGTACCGTTATGGTTGAAACGGCCAAACAGAACCTGGAATCGTTAAAATTCTATGGCAAACAGGCCTATGTCCGCGCTATTATCTTCAGGCTTTTTTTACTGGTTATTACCATGTTGCCCGTTTTGTTTTTTAAGCGCCAACGGAAAAAAGAAGGATATGACCCCAACAATACGCAATACAGTTTATTGCATAAATATACCGGGAGCGCAGCTGCAAGTTTTGGTATGGTAATGGCCCCTTTTGTTTTTATCAATGCCCCGCATATAGTCATAGAAGCTATCCTGATTACGCTAGCCATAACCACATCCCATATCTTCCTGGGAGAAAACCCGGGCATCAATAAAAAAGTTTTTTACTCCATCCTGGTAACTTTTATCATTCTGCGTGTTTTCAACCTCCTGGTATCAGTGACCGTTTTTGGCAGGATACTGTGGTCTTTTTCCATTCTTGTTTGTATCCCCCTGTACATATTATTTTTTCAGATCGACCGCACAACGATGCGCAATAAAGTATTGAATAAAATAATCATCATCCTCACCATTTTAATGGTCCTTGCAGGATGGATTTTAAGCATATCCGGGCATTTCCCCTATGGAAGAATCCTGGTACTATCCGGATTGGACGCTTTTTTCCTGGCCATCGTTTTATTTGTTGCCATCTATGCCTTTATTGATTTTATCAAGATCCTGGCGGATTTATATAACGACCGTAATTATGTATCACAGATCAGGGTTGATCTCATTTACCAGAAATTAGTCAACATTGTGACCTTCCTGGCAGTGGTTTACTGGGTTGTAGCATTCCTTAAAAATATCAATACCTATGAATTTATAAAGACCGGGATTTCCGATTTATTCAGCCGTTCAACGATCATTGCAGGATACCCGATCAATTTTGGCAGTATCCTCATTTTTATCATCATACTGTATTTCTCGATCTATCTTTCCGGGTTATTGAACGGGCTTTTTTACGACGAAAAAAGGTCGGAAGAATCGGAAAATAAAAGCAACCTCGGCAGTTATATGCTGCTGTTAAGGTTGTTTGTCATAACAAGCGGATTTATGATTGCCATGATTGCTGCCGGAATTGACCTGACCAAGGTCAACCTGATCATTGGCGCCCTGGGTGTGGGTATTGGCTTTGGTTTACAGAGCATCATTAATAATGTGGTATCCGGATTAATCCTCGCTTTTGAAAGGCCGATTTATGTAGGTGATATCATTGAAATTGAGAATGTTAAAGGTAAAGTAACCGATATCGGCCTCCGGGCCACTACAATCGACACCATGGAAGGGGCAGAATTTATTATTCCAAATGGTGAGCTGATCAGTAAAAAAATGAAAAACTGGACCCTGACATCCAAAAATTTTAAAATTGAGATCCAGATCATGGTGGGCATTGATAATGATGCGGAGCAGGTAATTGTCCAATTGAAAAAAGCCATTAAGCAAACAACGGGACTGCAACCTTATCCTCCTGCAAAAGTGACCTTGAGCGAAATCAGGCCCAATGCACTTGACTTCTCTATAGATTGCTGGGTAAGTGATATAACCAAATCGGCCCTGACCCGCAATGAATTATTGAAAAATATTCATTTGTCTTTACAGGAAGGAGGCATCAGCTTTCCGCAAAAACTGTGAAAAATTAAACCGACATTTCAGTTCTTCGCGTTCATCATTTCTCCTATGTTTACAAATTGAAAACGAGTTTTTTTTGGGGCGCCATGGTTCGTGTCCTCACGAACCATCATCGAAAAAAATTCGTTTTCCGGTTCGTGGAGACACGAACCGGGGCATCAGGAGAAACAAATCCCTAACCTTGTTTCGCGGTTAAATCTGCCTGGCATTTTCAGCTAAAAATAACCGGAAACTTTCCCTGTAAGAATCACTGATTGGAATTTCGATATTATTGATAAATACGTTGTATTTATCCAGGGAATCCATATTATAAAAGGAGACGATAAATGACTTATGGACCCGTACAAATTTATATGGCCGCAGGAATGACTCCAGCTTCTTCATGGTCTGAAGGGTCAGTATTTTACATTTTGTTGTATAAAGTGATACATAATTGCCTTTACCCTCAATAAAAAGGATATCCTTGACCTGTAATTTGATCATTTTATGTTCGTTCTTCACTAAAATATAGTCATTTTGATCATAAACAGGTGCAATCTCACGCTGGCTGTTAAGTCCCAAAACCGAATAGTCGTATTCTCTAACCGGCTCCATGGCAGGTTCAAAACCGCCAAATTCCCGGCTTATTGTCCGGGGATTGATATTGCTTTCCAGGGAGATTGCTCGAATCATACAACAAAAGATTTTTAACTATTTTGAAAATTTCACGTCCCTTAAATTTCCAAAACTTTAAAACAGGCCAATCAGTAAGACCTGAAATTTATATAACAAATTATAAATATTTTATAAATGATGTAATTTTTATTGTAATATTTAAGCTACTGTATTAAATATCAGCTCTTTTGAATATATTGGATTCAACCTAGCCTTATAATTCCTTTTTCATGAAGCTTGCCGAATAGCCCACTTTTGCCACTACTTCTTCCATGGGAACCTTATTTTTCAATAGTTCCCGGGCATAATTAAGCTTAACGTTCTTCATAAATTTACCGGGAGTTGTTTCGAAAACCTTGAATTGCCGGTTGAGTTGAACGGTATTGGTATGATAAAATTCTGCCAGTCCCTCAACTGTCATGATATTATGCGTCCTGATAGCTTCAGCAATATTTTCCAGGGTTAAGGCAGGGGAAGTTTCCTTTTGGGGGATAATTAGCCCGGCACTTTTCTTATTTAGGACCCGATAAGCAGCAAAACCCAATCCGGAAACTAAAATAACCAATCCGGCCGCATACAAACCCAATGTTTTCCTTTGCTCCGATTTGTCTGTTTGTATTTTATTCAAATACTGAGGCAGGAAATTTTTTACAACGTAATAGCAATCAATAACATAGAGCCCGGAAATGGAACCCGCATAAAGTGAATCATTATACAGGGTTAATGCACCCCGGTTGAATTCCACATCTTTTATATAAGGAATAAGTTCTTTTTGTTTATCGGGCAAAACAAACAAACCGTTCTCTGTAGATATCCAGGTATTCCTGAGGGCATCAATCAATACCATCACGGTAAAAGGCGTTTGTGTAAATTGCTTCAGGGAACTGGAATCCAACCCGTTAATGGTAAATACCCCCTCTTCAGAGGAAAAGTAAATAGTGTTCTTGAAGGCATAAATATCCCTTATACGGGTATTTAATTTCAGGAGCTGACTCACTTTTTGACCATCATAGACAAAAACCTCCCCTGTTTGCGTGCAGAAAATAAGCTTGTCGCCTACCACTTCCATATCATAATATTCAAATCCCTGGTGAATGGGCTGCAATTCGAAGTTGCTGTCCAGTCGGTTGACCGATTTGGTATTCAGAGAATATATACTGTTTCGGTATTCTACCAGCTTACGGGAATAGCCAGCAAAAACGTTATCACCCGATTTAATTATCTGAAATTCTCCGGGAGGAATGAATTCATATAGATGATCAGCAGACAAATAGTACTTGTTACGAATTTTACGGAAATACCCGTTTGAATAGCCGGGTTTCATGACTTTTATCGTATCATTTATATAGATTCCGGAATAACTGCTCACTACTTTTAATCCATCTTCCAGGTAAATATCACGAACAGATATTGTAGCATTAAGATGGTTATAATGTTTATTGACTACATATTCAAACAACGATCCTCCTACGGATACAAATAAACGGTCATCAAGATCAACTTTAGATGCATTGGAAATTGAATGCTGCGGTATCAGGTAAGCCATCGATTCCGCATTAAACTGTTGCCGGTTGGCTAAATAATCACCTTCATAAAATCCCTTTTCATAAAAAACATAAGTTTTTTTAAATTTCATCTTTTGCAGCACCCATTTAGAACCCTCTAACTTGTATAAACCGTTTCCTGCTTTTACATAAACTTCATCATTTACAGCAAAGACATTTCTGACAGGTGTCGGAAAAACATGTTTAGTAACGAAGTTAGTATCCTGGCTAAATGCAACACAAGGAAACAGAAAAAATAAAAAATATAAGTATATGTTTTTCAACGTTTTACGAAATAATTACATCAAAAATTACAGGCATTATAAAAGAAACATACTTTGTAATTTAATACTTATTATTTAATTTATGGTAACTCTGACTTTTTAGGAAATTCATGAAATATTTTAATTATTAGATGTCATTTTAAATGACTAAAACCCAAATTGCCACGGTTGTTTTACTAGTTACTTACCTGATCTGGGAAGTTGTAGTGCAGCTTTGGGCCAGAACAGAAGAAGGCCCGATAATTCGCGTTGATTTGCTGATCATATACCCGGTCCTGGTTATTCTTATCATCATTTCTCTTTACCAGCGCATCAGAAATAAATTATAAGATCAATTTGTAACTACCCATAATGTTAACATTAAAACATGAAAAAAAATCTCCTGGTTATCGCAACCATCCTGTTGAGCGGCATCTATGCATGCAATACGACCGAGAAAAAAGAAGAAGCATCTGCTGCTGCAACAACTGAAGCAACCACACCATCTGAACCAACACCGGCACCTGAACCTCCTTACGATCCGGACCCTACGGATACCATTCCGGGAAACCTGTATGGCGTAAATTCTTCCTCAAAACAAACGGCAGACTTAGTGAGACTTACCTTGCAGGACCTGCATAAGGATGATCTGAAAAATGGCATCATTGATTCTTTCGGCCGGAGGTTTATTTTTTTTGAATATGACCTAAATGATGACGGGAAAAAAGAAATCTTCGTAGGATTGAGGGGTTCTTATTTCTGCGGATCGGGGGGATGTACCACATACCTGCTGGATAACCAGGGGAATGTGATAACTAAATTTTCTGTATCAAGAGATGTAGTGATTGATAATAAAGTAACCAATGGATTTAAAGATTTATTCATTTTCAGTGGTGGAAAATTCAGGATCGTGAAATATAATGGAAAAACATATCCACCAAACCCATCGACCCTTCCGGCATTGAATGTTGTGCCTGGTGATGATTTACCAAGGGCATTGAACTTTGTACATGAACCATATCCCTGGTTTACTTTTTGAGCTTAACCGCGAAGGAACGAAGATTGCTTTTAATTACATTTTCAATCTGTATAATGAGCTTATGAGCGATACAAAAAACTATACCCCCATCATAGAAGCCTTGGAGAAAATTTACGGAAAACGAAGCAGCACTGGTTTTGGCAGCGCCGTTTTTTATGATCATTCAAAACAAAATGCCAGTTTATCATCTATTGCATTAGATGTTTATAAATTATTCATGGGAGAAAAATGGAAAGCGGAAACCGAATCTACGTGGATGAGTACCTGGAAACTGGTGTATGAGCGCAGTCCGGGAAAAGCTGCCGATATTTTGAACGAACTAAATAATATACAAGATGCCGATGCCAAAAGATCGGTTCCCTTGCTGACAGAACTTATAGAAAATGCAGAACAGGGAAAACTGGCACTGGCAGCTGCCTTCAATCATGCTGACATATCCCAGCTGCAGGTGTATAACGTGGGGGACGGCGAAGCAATGTCCGGAATTCTGCTCTGCGGATTATTCTCCGATCAAACTGTTTGTTCGGTTATCTGCTTAATGGATTGATCTGTAAAAAATTAACCGCAAAGAACAAGTTACCCTTGAGTCTTTGCGGTTAATTGTATTATCCCTTCAGCCAGGCCTGGTTCAATTTACGCTTAGACTCATCTGTAAACTTATAACCTTGCCCATCTTTATAATTCAATTTCGCTTTCCCCTTCAATTCTACAATCTGCCCATTTCTTTTTACTTTCATGGTGATAGGCTCATCTTCGTCAATGCCATATCCGGCCATTAAAACATTGGTGGGAGTTGAAGCATCTATGGGCGCACCATTGATTTCAATTAATTCATCTCCGTTTTGCACTCCCAATGAACTCAAAAAAACATTAGACGCATCCGGCATTACGGCAATGGCTTTTTTATTAACGGTATCTATCCCCACATTTATGCCGTTACTGGTCATGAAAACAACCAGGGTTGGTTCTTTAACAACGGCCCTTGACACACCTACTCTTTTTAAATATGTCTCATAATCTATCGGAGTGCCTTTCACCACATGTTCCTGCAGGAATGCGCCTACTTCAGGATTTGTCATGGCCGTTATTTCAGGGATCAGGTCTTTATCGTCAAATGGTTTTGTGGGTCCATATTTATTCGACAGCCTGCCCATTAGTTCCAAAAGACCACTTTTGCCACCTGATGCATCCCGTAGCATGATATCAATACACATTGCCATCAAGGCACCTTTCTGATATACATTTGGATATTGTGCTTTCATAACAGGATCCAGCACATTTTTACTCATTTCTGTAAACGACTGCTTATCGCTATACATTTGCTTTGACAATTTATCTTTCTCGGCCATCTTGGCATAAAACTGGTCTTCAGTCATCAGGCCCTGGTGCACCTGGAAATGGTTTGCGAAATATTCCGTGAAACCTTCATACATCCAGAGATGTGCAGACATTTTTGGACTGTTGAAATCGAAATCCTGGATCTCTTTTGAATGCACATTTAATGGTGTGAGGGTATGGAAAAACTCATGTGAGATCACATGGATCAGATCTTTTGCTTTCATATTTTCCATGAATACCGCTGTAGTGGAGGTATTATGCTCCAGTGCACCGATTCCATGGGCGTCATCTTTTGCATTTGTTGTTATATAAGTGAGTACGGCATATTTTTTAGTGTTATTGATATTACCTAAATACGCTTTCTGGGCGCGGATCATTTTTTCCAGGTCGGGCATAAAAGCATTGGCTGTTATGCTTTTATTTCTGGGTGAGTAGACGCTTAACAACAAATCCATATTTCCTATCCTGGATGTGGCTATATCCGGTGTGGCATACATGATCGGATGATCAACCAGTTCTGCATACCGTGTAACAGAAAATACATCCGTTCCTTTAGCAGGGTCAGCATCATCGAGCGAAGAAGATGCCTGCAGGTTTTCCGGATGATTGATGGCAACCTTGTACGTAATATTTGCCTTATCATTGAAATAACCAACAAACCCGCACATGTTTAACATGAACTGCTTTCCGGCCAGGATATTTGTGCCGGCTGGAGAAAAAATAGTTTTACTGCCTTCCCCAAAAGCATCGCCGCCTTCTGAATCATAGGTATCGTTCACTTTATAGGTAAGCCGGGCAAGGTTGGAAGCGTTGCTTATCACCCAGGTATTGGAATCTGTCATGGATACAGATAGCGAATTGCCTGATTTATCATAGGCCTTAAAATCTTCCACATAGCGGCCATAATCTGCAATGGCATATGTGCCGGGTATGATTTTCGCGAACTGGTAAGTAACTGTTGATGTTGAAAAAGAAGGGGCGTTGACTGTTACACTCACCTTGTCGTTCTGCACATTTACAAGGTCAAGTGTGGCGTTTACCATTTCTGCGCCTGAACTACCCGCAGCCTTACGGGAAGAACTACAGGAGACCAGGAATATTACAGACACCAGGTAAAAAAATAGTTGCTTTCTCATAATACCAGTTGATTAATTTGATTTTAAATTATAAAATACAATTAGCTTATTAATATAAATTTATCCTCTCTGAAAAGTTTAGTCTCTTTTATTACATCAAATACCTTTTTTATTACATCAAACCGAATAATTGTCAGATAAGCCATCGTGTGTCCGGAATAAATGATGATCAAAACTGCCAGCAGGAATGGCTCAAAAATCAGGAAATTTTTTAGATGAACCAGTAGCAAAATGTTATAATCTAATCACCGATAATGATCTTATTGCATGCTTATTTCCATCTCTTGTAATCTCCCCGAAATCTAATCGCAAAAAAACACACCATTAATTTTGTTTAATTTTTTGTCATAAAAATGCGCGTATCATAAACAAAAATTAAAAAAATCAATTGACAACTTTGAGAGGTGTAAGCTTTGAAGGCATTTACCCATGAAAATGGCTGTTTTATCATTATAAATTCAGTCATTCATGGTTTGTAATTAATTTTCAGTGGATATGAATGGTAAAAATCTGGTGGACATTTATTAATGATTTAGATATTAAAAAGGCGTTAACCTGGTTTTATAACCCATGAAATTCATGCTCAACCAGCCTGATATATTTTATGGCTCTGATTTGTAAATAAAAGATGTACAATGGACTGGTTTTGTACATCTTTTTATTCAATTTTTTGAATTACTCAGAAGCATTCCTGAGTGTTGGATTACCTGATAAAATTCAACTTTAGCCCAGGTTTTAAACTGTTTTTTTAATAAATTTTTGATAATTTTTATAACATAAAACATTAAAAATGAAAACCTATAAAATTTCCTACATTCTGTTTCTCTTTATTTCCTTAACAGGGACATTCGTAAAAGCCCAGGAAGCAGATCCTGCTGTTACAGAAAAGATCAAACAAACCCTTAAAAAACTTTATCCTACAACACCGGCCAATGACCGCAATTTCATGTACAATGCTGTAGATCTTAATGACGACGGGAAAAACGAATACCTGGTTGGCCTTACCGGTAGCACATTTTGCGGATCGGCAGGTTGCAACATGCTTGTTTTAAATAATAAATTTGGGCTCAACACAAAGATGACGATTGTTCAATTTCCGGTTTATGTTGGACCTCCTGCCAGCAAAGAAGTAACAAAGGGATACAGCAATATTTATGTAAGTACTAAAGGGGTTGGATACGTTAAGATGGCGTGGAATGGCAGTAAATACCCGACTAACCCATCTACCGCTCCCAAAATCTCAGAAACTGTTATCAGTGGAAAATATGCTTTTTTGGATGAGAGCAAAAACGCTAAATATACCTTTTAATCAGCGTTATGATTTTTTTTAAAGAAGGGATCATAAAAATGATAATGAAATTGAACATTAGCCTTTTACTGGTGGTTGCCATGATCATATTTTCCTGCAATAATGCGAAGCAGGAGGCAGGCAATAAGGAAGAGGAAAAAACTGTGGATATCGTAAGTTCAGTTCCCGCAGTAAATGAAACTGCACCGGTAACAACAACCACCCCTTACCAGAATCAGTTGGCATTCGAAAAAATAAAATTCACCATTACATCGCCCCAGTCCGCAACAGCAAATACATTCACTATTGCACCAAGTGGTTTTACCATATCCAATGATACCCTGACCATGAACTGTGAAGGAATAATCATACAATCAGAAGTGAGCGATATAGATGGAGATAATGCCCCGGAATTGCTGGTGGTTACACAAAGCGGCCCAGACAAAAAGGGGAAGGCTTATGTGTTTTCGGCTAACAAAAATAAATCCATGAGCATGGTGAGCCTGCCAGATTTCTCCACGGATGTAAAAAATGCAAAAGGCTATGCCGGTCATGACGAATTTGCTTTTGTAGAAAGTACCTTCTCGCATCGTTTCCCCCTCTATGAAAATGGAAATCCCCTCAATAAAACCAGGCAGTTCCAGTATAAATTGAAACCGGGTGAAGCGATGAAACAACTCGTTTTGGATAAAACCATTGAGTATTGATGTATTTATCGAAATGAAAAGGAGATTTGCTGTTCAGCATGGTTAACTAAACTTAGATGAAAAACCATTTTACATTACATTTTGATCATTCTTAGTTAAGCATCATTTTTTTTATCAGAAAACAATAAATATCAGGCAATGAAGAAAATTCAATTGTTATTCTTATTCTGGATTACAGCCCTGGCCGGTTTCAGCCAGGGAGCCATAATTTACCAGGATTGCAATTACCGCGGCAAATCGCAATTACTCAGGCCAGGCCGCTATAACCTCGACCAGATTGGGTTCGGTGCATTCCAGGCATCCTCCATCAAACTGTATAGTGGTTATAAAGTTGTCATGTACAATAGTAATGAACCCGGGGAAGGTAGCCAGAAAATCAGGCTTACCAATAGTGTTCCGTGCTTTGGATCAGATTGGAACGATAAAGTGGGATCCATCGTTGTAGAAGTAGATAATACCGGTGGGGGAAATTATAATCAACCTTCACAACAACCCTCTTATCCGTCTTATGGCAACGGTCCACAGGTGATTTTGTATGAAGATTGTAGTCTTCGTGGAAACAACAGGAGCCTTAACCCTGGCAGATATAATAAATGGGAGATGGGTATCAGAAGCGATGCTTTATCCTCTATCCGTATTCCTTCAGGGTATAGCGTGACAATCTATAAAGATGAAAATTTCCGTGGTGGCTCTCAAACATATTATGGTAATGTATACTGCCTTGATGGAGCATGGAATGACCAGGCTACTAGTGTGGTTATCTCAGGACCAGGAAATAATTATAATAATTATAACCCGCCTGTCAACAACAATAATAATAACTATACCAGTGCCCGGGATAAAATCCAGGTGTATGATCAATGCGACTATGGAGGTGCCAGCTTTGCATTCAGTCCGGGCAGGTATAACAATAACTCTTTGGGTATTGGCAGCGACCGGATATCATCCATCAGGATACCAAGCGGCTTCAGGGTAACTGTTTACCAGAATAAAGACTTTAATGGTTACTCACGTACTTTTTATGGTGATGAGTATTGCCTTGACGGACAATGGAACGATCAAATTTCATCCATGATCGTAGACGGACCCGGTACAAATAATTCCAATCCGAATAATTCATCCCCAGGTTACAATTATGGTAATAACAATGCCGGGGTAAACGTATATACCGACAGTTATTTTAAAGGAAACCATGCAGTGTATAATGAAGGACGCCATAACCTGAGAGGTGCTTCAGTAAGTAATAACATTTCTTCAATGAATATTCAGCCGGGATACCGGGTTACCGTTTATGAAGATTTTGATTTCAGGGGAAGGAGCCAAACCTTTACCTCTTCTGTTGCCAATCTGAATATCTTTGGCTGGAATGATAATATACGTTCAATGGTTGTAACCAGAGATTATTAAAATTAAAACTAATTAAACATGCGCGCTTCATATAAAATTATATTCGCTTTTACACTTATCGGGCTATTTGCAGCCTGTAACGGCGGGGAAGAGAAAAAAACGGAAGATTCAAAAACACTTGTAGCAGAGAAGAAAAAATTCCCTGAATCAACAGACAGTTTAGCAAATGGCATGCACCCTCTTTATCCAACTGAAGAAAATATCCTGGGAAAATGGATAATGCCTCATCCAATGGATACAACGGCAAATAAGCACGAGTCGTACATGGAGTTCCTGCCAGACAAATCCGTCAAAGTTGAAGAATACCCTTATGCAAAACCGGTAAAATGGCAACTGACGGATAATCAATTTATCCTGACACTTGATTTAAATGATCCAAAGGAGCCAGGTAAAACGATGAATGATACAATGGTTATTGAAGCTGTTTCAGATACCACCCTTCACTTTTACCATTTACATGAACCGAACTTTTTGATGTACCTGGTGAAGAAAAAATAAACATTATTTTTTACCGCAAAGGAACGAAGAATGCATTGCTGTTCTTCGTTCCTTTGCATTTAAATAAATACCATCTTAATTACCATATATGAGATTTCTACTTTGGTCATGTATATTGTTTATTTCTTTTAGTTTATTATCAGGAATGCCGACAGAAAATTCGGCTGGAATGTATAATTACCCACTGGTTAAATTATTACCAAAAGATTCAATTGCGGTTCAGACTGATTCCATAATCAAAAAAATAGCACAAACCAACCATTGCCGTGTAATCGGCAAAATTTCAAGACCGGGCCTGTCAATTTTTTATAGCGGATATGATGGAAGGAAAGGGGAGAATATAACAAACTTCAATGGACCTATTGAAATTGGTAGTTGTACCAAAATGTTTACTGCCACCTCTATCCTGCAACTGGTTGAAAAAGGAAATCTTTCTTTACAAACTAAATTGGTGGATGTACTACCAGATATTACTGCATACAGTGGACTTTCCACCATTGATGGAAAAAACTATATGGATTCAGTCCGCATTTTCAATTTACTTAATCACTCATCTGGTTTTCCGGATTATTTCATTGATGGAAATAATGATGCTGAAATAGCGTTACATGGAGATTCCACCCTCCGTTTTACTTACACTCAACTGCTATCCCTGGCGCAAAAAACCAATAAGCCTTATTTTATCCCTGGTAAAGGGTTTAAATATTCGAACACTAACTATATTTTGCTGGGTATGATTATTGAAAAAATTACCGGAATGAATTATAGCCAGTACATCCAGCAATACATTTTGAATCCCCTACAAATGAAACATACTTATTTCGGCTCGAGGAATCCACCCGAAAACGGAACACCAGGTCATTTTAAAGGGAAACTGGTCGTCATGCCCGCTACCCTGGCAGGGCCGGCGGGTGATATAATTTCCAACCTTGACGATATGCAAACTTTCATTCGGGCCTGGCATAATGGAATATTATTTTCCAGGTCTTCAACCATGTCTGTAGTTAAAAATGAATACTACCAACCTATGTCCGGCAATTTCATAAAATATGGATTAGGAGTAGTTAACCTTTTAGACCTGAGCCTGGGGCATGCCGGCCAAACATTTGGCTTTCAGTTTTATGCCGGAAGCACGTCAAATGGTTCCAGCTTTGTTCTTTCTATTGATGATGCTGATGTTTCAATCTGGGATCCGGCTGCATCGATCTCCGGTTTATTACAATAACAATGTCTTTCCTTCCGGATAAAGATGATTTTGGTATTGCCTTTGTACTCTTAAATGTAAAAAAGCATGCAGGTAGCTTTTCAATATTACCCTGGATGAATAGTCCGGGTGAGTATCTACGTTGATCCCTTTGCTGTGGAAAGGAGCAGCTTAACAACGTAATTTTCTGTGCGCAATCAAACAATTTCGAAAAAAACCAAAGTTTGAATGTTGAAAAGGGGGAGGGTTAAAAAGCACCTGAAAAATTTCCTTTCGAATAAGAAAAAGCTACATTGTGTCCATATATGGAATAGGCTGTCTCCCTTTATAGAGTCAGCCTATTCCATAAAACGAATAATCAGATTAACTTATCCTCCTGTAATAACTTCATCAGGAATTATGTAATGTTCATAATCATTTACGGTAATAATCCATTCACCAGAACTCCTGGTAAATTTAATACTCTTTGCTTCAGGGGCCGTCCACTCGCCATTGTTGAATATCAGGACGCGTTTCATGGCATTAGGATAAGTAACATGTACTTCTGCCTTTGAACTGGAACTGCGGATTACGCCAAAGTCAGACATGACCGATCCTTTTGGTTCATTGCCCATCGAACTCCGAACTTTTCCGGTTGCATGATAAGGTGTACCAGGTACAAGTGCGTCGCCCTGTACGGATCCGTTTGAACCTCCTGTAACACTTACAGTCAGCGTAAAAGTGGCTTTTGTATTGTTGCGGGCTGCACTGCGCATCAGGTAAACCCTGATAGTGTATTCTCCGCTTACACCCAGTGTACCGCCAAAACTATTGGTGCCTTCAGTCTCACCCGCATAGATGGCCTCCCCAGTAGATCCGGGAGCCAACACATTAAAATAGTTCGCGTTAATATTTGATTTCATTTTCACTTTCAACACCTGGCCTTGCTTTGCATAAACTTTGTAATCGATTGTTTGATCACCCTTTACAGAACTGTTTATGGTTGTTGACGTCTTTCCAGCCGGAAAGGTAATTTTCCTGGTTTCAATTTGGCCAATAGCCATGATGGGTAAACCAACTAATAAGGCAAGTGAGATTTTACGTACAAAAAGGTTCATAATCATAACTTTAAAATTGTTAAAATACAGATATTCAATTTCGCTATTCAATACTTAAAATTATAAATTTTACAACTGGCATTTACATTTTAAACATTAATACAAAATATACGACTATTTACATATTAATTTTGGTATTTCGTCAAATATTAAACTAAGAAATCTAACCGCAAAGAAGAGAAGAACCATCGTTATCCTTATTTCTTTGCGGTTTAATCTGTATTTTTGAACCTAATGGCGAACAAGGTTTATTTCACGAAAACTGCAGGTAAAATCCTGCGTTGGCTATTGTGGATATTCCTCTTTTTTTTACTCCTCATAACTTTCGCTATCCTGCTGCTCCAGACTCAATGGGGCAATAATTTACTCAAAAAAGGAGCTCAATCATACTTGCAGAAGAAATTTAAAACCGAATTAACCATTGGAGGATTTGAACTGGATGGATTGCATAAGGTTGGCATCTATCATGTTTTATTGAGAGACCGGAAAAGGGACACGCTGGTTTCATTCGATACGATTTCCATTAATGTAAACCTGGCAGAGCTTGCGCTGAAAAAAATTGGTATCAGTTCTGTTAATATTTCAAACCTCACTGCAAATATCTCCCGAGAACCGCAGGATAGCCTTTTCAATTACCAGTTTATTCTCGATGCTTTTGGTTCAGGCCAAAAAGAAGAAACTCCTTCTTCAGGCAGCCCCTGGGGATTTGATCTGAAAAAAGCAACATTATCCAACATATCCTTTCTGTGGGACGATAAACATACCGGTGATTATTACAAAGCAGATTTCGCAAAACTACAGCTCGACCTGAAAAAGACCGACCTGGAAAAGATGCAGTTTGAAGCAACTGCGGTCTGGCTCGATTCACTGGATACAAGAATCCGGTTGGGAGCTGCATCAGAACCTGCTACAAAAAAGGAAGGACAACCAGGAGAAAGCAGTCCATTGTTGCTCTTTTCTGATAAACTAACGTTAACAAATACACGCTTTAATCTGGATAACCCCTCAGATAGCTTATCTGTGCAAACTATTGCCGCTAACCTGACACTGACAGCAATAAAATATGATCTTGCCAGATCAATTGCCACTGGCTACCTGCTTACACTCGAAAACCACCAGACAGCTGTTGCATACCAGACAAAAAAAGAAACATTGTCCATAACAAATGAAGATGACGCTACAAATAACTCATCACCTTTTACATTAAAGCTTGACTCCATATCCCTGGTCAATAATAACATCAGCGCAAATGATGTATCTTATAAAATCACTTACAAGGATCAGTTCGACCCACGCCATATTAAAGTCGACAGCTTGCAATTACAAGCTTCGGGCATTATATATGATTCTACCGGATATAAAGCCAATATCCGCAACCTTTCCTTCCTGGAAAAAACATTCCAGGTAAAAAAATTCCAGTCAAATGCCCGCTACTCAGATACTGCTTTATCACTGGAAAACCTTGTGCTGGTGACCCCTCATAATAATGTACAGGGTTCTGCACGTATGCAATACAAGTCGGTAGGTGAAATGATGTCATCGCCTCGTGATACTAAATTACTGGTTGATATAAAGCCATCTAAACTACGAATGGACGACTGGGCTTATTTTGTTCCCGAGTTAAAAAAGAACGAAAATGTGAAATCACTGCTGGGAAAGGAAATAGATTTTTCTTTGCAAGCCAGGGGCAACCTTGATCAACTTAACCTGACTTCATTCCGGATAAAAACAGCAGGAAACCTTTTACAGGGAAGTGCCATGGTTAGTCATCCTACTACACCGGAAAAAATCAATGCGTCGATCAAGTTGGGCGAACTCACTACTTCCCGCAACGACCTCAAAGCACTGCTGCCACCAGGACTTATTGCAGATTCCCTCTGGCACTATATTCCGGAGAGGCTAACTGTAAAGGGTACCCTGGATGGATCCATGCAAAGTATCCGGCCAAACCTAAACCTGCAAACAAGTTTCGGCAACCTGGCCATTAAAGGTTTCCTAAACCAGCCAACTGATAAAGTAAATGCGAATTACGACCTTAGTTTACATACAACCGGCCTTGCACTTGGACAAATTATGGAAGACAGTTCATTTGGAAATGTGGCAGGTGATATTGCAGTTAAAGGAAGGGGATTTAACCCGGAAACGCTGAAGGCAGATATTACAGCAACCCTGCAGGAAGCGGGCATAAAAGGATATGTGTACCAGGATATCAACCTGAAGGGTGCCATGGACCATGGTAATGTAAATGCTACTATCGAATCACACGATCCCAATATTGACCTTGACACAGATCTGTCTTTTCATTATGTCAAAAAACTCCAGGATATAAAAGTAACATCGGACATCCGGCAGCTTGATCTGCATGCATTAGGGTTTATGGATTCCAGTTTCAGCGCAAAGGGAAAAATTGATATTGATTTTCCGGTGTTTGATTCCGCACAGATTGAAGGTAACGGATTGTTGAAAGATATATACCTGACCTTCGGAAACAAAACATATTACCTCGACACATTTGATGTTAATGCTTTTCAGAAACTTGACACACAATATATAAAGCTGAATTCCACACTACTCGATGCAGAATTAAAGGGCCAGTTCAGCCTGCAGGCCATTCCCAAAACGATACAAACTATTTTTAATAATTGGCTTGTAACAGAGGGTGAGACTAAGCCATTCAGCCAACAGTTATATACAGAATTAAATGCCAGTGTACATATCCCAGACAGCCTCGCTGCTTTAATTCCCGGATTAAAAAAAGTTTCCCCTTTTGCAATCCAGGGTGGCGTTGATACCCGGACCAATCTTTTGGTTCTTTTAACCGACATTAAAGAACTGGAATATAAGGATTATCATTTCGACAGTATCCGCATATCCTTGCTGGAATATGCCTCGATGGATAGATTCACCAAAGCTCAGTTCCAGGTAGAATTTCATGAAATGACCAGCCCTTCAATTTTATTGAATTTGTCTCAACTAAGGGGTCAGATTTATAAAGGGGTAGTAAGTACCCGACTGATGCTCTTTGATGAAAAAAATAAACCCAGGTATATTTTACCCTTGACTTATGTCAATGATCCTGAAAAGCCATATATAAGTCTTCAGGATACCATTTTGCTCAATAAAACAAACTGGCAGGTAAATGCGGACAACCGAATTTATCTGAATCCAAAAAAACTCCAGGGCAGCCACCTCATCCTCAGACAGGGATCGGAATCTATTTCCATTAATGCCAATGACAGTGATGTATCCGGTTTGCCCCTGACAGCGGAAATGCATGATTTCCACCTGGAAAGCCTGACCGGAATGCTTTTCGATGGAACTTTTTTAACCGGCATAGTCAATGGAAAATTCAGTCTTGGAAATTTTACCCCAATATCATTTGTAAGCGATCTGCATATCGACACACTAACGTTTATGGGCAGCCGACATGGAAATCTGCATGCTGCAGTAAAAACAGGTGTCCAGGGAGAATATGATATTGATGTCAGTCTGCTTGGCGAAGGGAATGATTTTACCGGCAAAGGGACCCTCAATACTACTTCAGGGGAAATGGATTTCAGGGTTATTATGAATCCCCTCAACCTGGAACCAATGGCACCTTTCGTATCCACTTATGTAGATTCCCTGAGTGGAGGACTTCGCGGAGACCTGTCCATAAAGGGGAGTTTCAAAGCACCGCAGATCAACGGGAAACTTCGGCTCGACAGCAGTTACCTTATCGTCAAACAGAGCGGGACACCCCTTCAAATACCTTCTGCCGGGTTACGTTTTGAAGGGGAGAATATTTTTTTCGAGGGGATGACGTTATTGGATAGTGCAGGTCGCCCGGCAAACATAACCGGCCGTGCAAAAGCAGAAAACCTGACAGACATACAATACCAACTGAAATTACAGACAGATAAATTCCTGGTCTCCGGAAGGAAAAGATATGAGGAACAATTGGTGTCCGGGCCGCTCTATGCCGGAATGGAGCTTAACATCAAAGGAGATTTAACGGAGGCAAAAATTAATGGCAGTGTAAGTGTCCTGGATAGTTCATTGATTACTTATGTTTATCAACAATCCGATAAAGGTTCCAGGGGCGAAGGTATAATTGAGTTTTTTGATCCTTCGAAAATGCAAGACCAGGATACCCTGGCCCTTCAGGCCAAAGCAAACCCAAAATCCAAGTTCCAGCTTGACATCAATACCACCATAAACATCACTCCAAAATCAACCATTATCATTGTACTGGATGAATTAACAGGAGATCAGTTTACCGTTCAGGGAAACGCCAACCTGAATTTCTCCATGGCCCCGGGTGGAGAGATGGAACTGGTTGGAAATTATCAGGTGGAAAGCGGAAAGTATAATATGACCCTGGCCGGTTTGATTAAAAAAGATTTTGAGATCAACAAAGGGAGCAATATCACCTGGAGCGGAGATCTGCTGGAAGCAACTACCAACCTGACAGCTGTATATAAAGTCAAAACAGATGCGGAGGAATTGATTCAGGATATGCAGTCGGCATCAGGTGCAAGCAAACAGAAATTTGATTTTGAAGTGGATATGATGATCAAAGGAGAACTCATGAAACCCGCCATCTCCTTCCAAATTGACATGCCTGAAAAAGAACAGGGAGCATTTGACGGTATCGTATACACGAGATTGAAGCAGGTCAACTCCATTCCTTCAGAACTCAATAAACAGGTCATGGGCCTGCTCGCACTGAATAGTTTTATTGCAGACAATCCATTCAATAGCCTGGTGGGCTCTGGCGGAAATTTTGAAACAGAAGCTTTCAGCACAGCCGGAAGGTTATTAACACAGGAACTAAATGATTTCATTGGCAGTGTTGTAAAAGACGTAGACATTGATGTAGGACTGGATATCCGGGATGATTACACAACCGGCTCAGCCCAAAGGAAATCAGATCTCAAAGTAGGCATCGCCAAATCATTTGCCAACAGCAGGCTGAATGTTTATGTGGGCAACACTTTTGCATTGGAGAACCAAAACCAGGACCAGGATTTATTAAGCGGACTGGCAGGTGATGTAACCCTTGAATATATGCTGACATCAGACGGCAAATACCGAATAAAAGGATACAGGGAAACACAGGATGACCTGACATTTAATGGAACGGTTATTGAAACGGGTGTTTCATTTGTAGTAGTAGTTGAGTTCAATAAATTCAAAAATGCATTCAGGATTAAAAAGAACAAAAAGAAAACAGGTACTTGAAAAATATAAAATTCCATAATAAATATCTGTCGGTTTATTTCCTGATCATTTCGGTTATTGGTATGAGTTGTAATGCCACTAAAAATATCCCGGAGGGTGATTATTTATACAAAGGGGTGAAATGGGAAACAAAGGAAGGTAAGATTGATAAGGATATTAAGTCTGATATGCAAAAAGTTGCCCGCCCAACACCAAACTCCAATATATTAGGTTTTCCTTATAAATTGATCCTGTATAATATGCTGCCTGAACCTAAAAAGCAAAAGGGTTTATTATACAAGATGAAATATAAATGGGGAGAAAAACCGGTACTTCTGAGCCAGGTAAAACCATTTATTGTAGAAACCAAACTGGCCGACTACTTATTTAACTTCGGGTACTTCAGGCCGGAAATTGCACATGAACAGGTGCTGAAAAAAAAGGAGGCCTGGATCAAATATCAAATAAAACCCAATACCCGGTATACGATCAGGGATATCTATTACCCGCAGGACAGTGCACATTTATCGGCAAGGATCAGGACGATTGCACCCCAAACTTTATTAAAAAAAGGAGATTATGTAAACCTGGAAACATTGGAAGCGGAGCGGCACAGGATTGATGAATATGTAAAAAATCGCGGCTACTTTTTTTTCAACCCGGATTTCCTCTTGTATCGGGTGGATACATTGCATACCGGGCAGGCAGATATATACTATACTGTTAAAGAGGAGACCAGCGAGCGTGCCAGGTCTACATGGCAGATAGGAAAAATATCGGTATATGGAAATTATTCACTTAGCAAGGATTCCAGTATCATGAAACAAAAGGGTAAAAGGGAAGAAAAATTCACTTTGATTGATAACAGGGACCGCTATAAAGCTGAAGTATATGAACGTGCTTTGCTGATCAAAGAGAATCAACTATACCGGAAAAACCTGCATTACCTGAGTATTGAAAGATTGATGAATCTCAATACATTTAAGTTTGTAAAAATTGGTTTTACGCCTGATACTTCAGACAACAAAAATTTGCTGAATACGAATGTTTATGTAACGCCAATGAAAAAAAATACGCTTCGCCTGGAAGCGGCAGCCAGTGGAAAGACGGGCAATTATTTAGGTTCGGAACTCAGTGTGAAACTCCGTAATGTTAATGTGGCAAAAGGGGCTGAAATTTTGGATTTCAAGATCAGTGGAGGTTTTGATATCCAGGTTGGCGGAAAACAAACTCAATCGGGTAATGCGTATACATTGCAGGGTGAACTCTCTTATTATTTACCACGAATAATCCCTAAAGTAAAAATTAAAACCGGGGTGAATTCTTTTATTCCCCGAACCGGATTTACAATTGGAGGAGAATTTTTACAAAGACCGGAACTCTATACTCAACGAACACTTAAGGCCAGCATGGAATATGTTTGGAAGTATAGAAAAACAACTGAACATACACTACGGCCTATCCGGGTACAATCCATCGACCCCAGCAATACTACGCCTAAATTCGACAGCATCCTGGCCGAAGATATTTCCCTGCGGGCTTCCTTTGAAAAGCAACTAATTCTTGGCAGCCAGTACCAGTATTTCTATACCAACACTTTCAGGGAGAATAAACGGTTTACATTTTCTGCGAAGTTTAATGTAGGTGCATCCGGAAACATATACAGTCTTCTGGCCAAACCCAATGTAGATACCCCCGGGGCAATAAAAATATTTAATATTCCCGTTTCACAGTTTGTTCGTTTGGAGGCAGACTTGCGTGGGTATCTAAAGTTATCTGATAAACTAATATTAGCTAACCGGGTACTTGCCGGCACCGCTATTGCTTATGGCAACAGTCTGATAGCACCATATGCCGAGCAGTTTTTCATAGGCGGCAGCAGCAGTATCCGCGCATTCAGGATCCGCACACTTGGACCCGGCAGTTATCATTCAGATGAAAGTGTTTACCAGGCCAATGAATCCGGGGATATCAAATTTGAAGCCAATACAGAACTGAGATATAACATGGGCAAGTACCTGGGATTTGCCGGTTTCATAGATGCAGGGAATATCTGGCTCAGAAAAGAAACCCCGGATAAGCCTGGCAGTGGTTTGCAGGGTAGCGACTTTTTCAATGAGATGGCTGTTGGTATGGGCGCCGGCGTAAGGCTTGATTTCTCCGTATTATTAATCCGTTTTGATTTTTCCATCCCGCTGCGCAAACCCTGGTATCCGGAAGGCAACAGATGGGTCTTAAATGAAATTAATTTCGGTGATAAAGAATGGAGAAAGGATAACCTGATACTGAGTATCGGAATCGGTTATCCGTTCTAGTTATATCTTTGCATTATTCGTTTCTACCATAATACTTAAATCTCAAAATTTATTTCACGCAAAGGCACAAAGTAAAAGAAAAAAGACGCGAAAAAATATTTCATATTAAAAACTTTGCGGATTTTTAATCTTTGCGCCTTTGCGTGAAATATTTCTCTTTGAGGCGAGGCATTACTTTGTAAACAAGAAATAAAATAAAAAAACCTCGGACTGTTTTTCTGTGTCTATTTTACTCCGTATCAAATAGTTATTTTATTCGAAACATTGAACCCCTATACATCACTTTGCGGTTAACCTATTCCGTTATCAATTTCAACAACTTTGCATCACGCTCATAAATATCCTTTCGGAAATTCAAATCACCATCTGTTTCAATAAAAGCTGTAAAGTACCCAATGACGACCGGGATTTTTTTCTTCAGTGTAACCGTTTTCTCAGTGGTACCGGACATGGCTTCATCGATTTTTGACGGAGGCCAGTTAGGATCGTTACGCAAAATCCGAAGGGCCAGGTCCCTTGGCTGCCCTACCCTTACACAACCGTGACTGAACGCACGGTTGTCTTCATTAAACAAATTTTTCGAAGGGGTATCGTGCAGGTAAATATTATTCTCATTAGGAAAAATAAATTTTACCCTGCCCAGTGAGTTATGCGGACCAGGGGTTTGCCGCACATTACCGCCATTCCATTCCATATTATGTGAAGCCAGGTAGTTACTGTTCTTACGCATGCCCGGAACAACTTCTTTTTGTATGATACTCGGTGGCACATACCAGTAAGGGCTCATCACGATATACTGCATCATCCCGGAAAAAATGACGGTTTTATTCATGGTCTTCCCAACTACTACATTACAGTCCCAAACCTGTTTGCCCTTTTCGAAATACCGAAGCCTGTAACCCGGGATATTGACAAAAATAAATTCATCTGATTTCTCATGATTAGGCATCCACCTGAATCTTTCCAGGTTTACAAGAATCTGTTCGATTCTTTTTTTCACAGGCACAGTCAAAGCGGAAATCATTTCATTGGTAATAATGGAATCCTGTTTAAACCCAACCGACTTTTTATAACGGTTAACAGCACGAATCAATTGAGCATCATATTGATTGTTACCGTCTGCATTTTCGAGATAGCCAAACAAATGCAGCCTTTGACGAACCAGTGATAAAACAGAAGATGTATCCCCTGGCTTCAGAGATTTCTTCAATTTTACTATAGAAACAGGGTCACCCGATTTCTTTTCAAGCTCCTTGTATTTTTTTAATGCAGTCCTCAATGCCAGGTATTCCGGATTGAGAATATCATTTTCAATGGCAGGAAGATTCCTGACATCAGCACTTTTTTCCAGCAAAGCCTCATATGATATTTTTTTTCGAGGGATATTCCAGCCGATGGTCTCCAGGTTTTTACTATATGCACCCGCCCAGATTTTTTTAGCTAAATACAGGTATTGCCCCGTGAGCATCAACTCACCTTTAACATCAGGCTTAAGATGCTCCGGCCTTTCTGTAAAATCGCCAAAATGGAACATTTCCTGCAAACTCGCTTTATATGGTGTATTAACCGGTATACCGTCAATACTTTCCTGGTTAAGCTTGTTCAATAGTATTTGGGAAGGCTCCGTTAAACCACCCTTATCATACCAGGCATAGTTAAACGAACGGTTACGGTAAAACGAAGTTATATCAGCTGAAAACTCTTTGAACTCCGGGTAAGCTGTCAGAAAACGGGGTATTTCCACGCTATCGAAAACAATACCGGAAAGCGGTTGAGGCATTGAATGGATGAGGGTATCTGGAGTTTGGGGATTGAAAACAGAGTCCTTTCCTCCATTTGTGCCTGCCGTTCCTGAATTACCCTGGCACTGAACCAAAAACCCGGCAAAAAAAATCAATGTAATGGACCAACGAAAAATATACATAATGATAATTTAACGCAAAAAAATATTTATAAAAAATGACTGCAAGATCGCGTTTTTTTAGAAAAGCAAAGTATATTTGGCAAATGTTTAATACGTAAGAATTATGTATTAGCTGCTACTTTTGAAACGCAGTCTAATGACTAATTTACACGTATTTTTTTCATCAGTTCATTCAGTCATTTTGTACCAATAAATGGGCAGTTTGTACAAAAATTGATGATCAATCCTTACCTCTCTGAACTTTTTGTTTTGTTTGCCATTAATGAAATATTAGTTTTCAACCTCCATAAACCCTCCTACTTTTTGAAAACATCAATATTTATACTTAAAAAAAACAATTATGAAACATTTCTTAGTGGCTGCGTGCCTGTTAATCATTCAAAGCGCAGTTGGACAAAAAATCGTTAAGGACCATTACACCGTATCAGCAGGTATCCTTGGTGCTGCTAATTTCACAAACTTCAGTATTAAAGACAATAGTAACCTCGATTATTCTACTCAATTTGGCTGGGGTGCTGGTGGTTATATAAATTTCCCCCTGGGTAAAGTAATTTCATTCGAGCCTCAGTTTATGTATAATCAATATGCATATCAAACAGATGCAACTGCGTTTTTGAATGATGCGAAAGCCGGCTACTTTTCTATTCCTGTTTTGCTGAAATTTCATCTGGGTAGCAAATTTGCCATCACTGCAGGTCCTCAGTTCGATTTTTTAACATCAGTGGATGATAATAATAACAATTATACTAAAGATGATGTTACAAAATCAAGCGTAGCTATTAATGCAGGTTTTGAGCTTTTCCCGCATGGCCGTGTTGTTCCTTTCGCCCGTTATATTTACGGATTTACCAATATGGATAATACAGGAAACCCAAATACAGTTGGCGAATACCACAACCAGAATTTCCAGGTTGGTTTGAAATTACGCCTGATCGGAGGAAAGCATATCCTTGCTGATTCTGACGGTGATGGCGTTGTTGATAAAGACGACAAATGTCCTTCACAGGTTGGTCTGGCACGTTATAACGGTTGCCCGATCCCTGATACAGACGGAGACGGATTCAACGACGAAGTGGATAAATGTCCTACTGTTGCCGGTATTGAGAAATATGGCGGATGCCCTATTCCTGATACAGATAAAGATGGTATCAATGATGAGCAGGACAAGTGCCCAACTGTTGCCGGTTTAGCTAAATACAATGGCTGCCCTATCCCTGATACTGATGGCGATGGCATCAATGATGAACAAGATAAATGTCCAAGCGTAGCTGGTTTAGCTAAATACAATGGTTGCCCTATCCCTGATACAGATGGTGATGGCATCAATGATGAAGAAGACCGTTGCCCTGATGTTGCCGGTGTTGCTGAAATGATGGGTTGCCCTAAAATCGACTACCAGGCACATGAAGTACTCTTCCAGTCTGGCAAAGCCACTCTTTTACCTGCAGGTAAAAAAGAACTGGATGTACTCACTAATTTCCTGACTAAAAATCCTAATGTTAATATCACCCTTATTGGTTATACAGACAATACAGGAACTGACAAGATCAACGAACCTTTATCTGTTAAACGTGCAGAATCAGCTAAAGCTTACCTGGTAAGCAAAGGCATTGATGCTGGCAGGATCCAGACTGAAGGTCATGGTTCTCAGGATCCGATTGCAGACAATAAAACTGCTGCCGGTAAAGCCAAAAACCGCAGGATTGAACTGAAAGTCAACTAATCTGCATTTTATAAAAAAGAGGCTGTTTTCAAATGAAACAGCCTCTTTTTTTCCCCATATCCCCTCCTGGAAAAACCTGAATTAAATCATCTTTAAAATAAAAAGTAAAATGAAAAAAGTTCTGGTTATGTTCTCCTTATTTATTTATCTCTTTGGCGTAACAAGTGCTGAAGCACAGGTGGTGGATATCCCAAATAAATCCAAAGAACATTTTTTTAAGAAATACCCGGAAGCAAAAAATGCGGACTGGAATAATAACGCAGTAAGCTACGCTGTAAAGTTTAATATGGGCAGCGATACATACCGTGCCTATTACCATATGGACGGCACATGGGATTATACGGAAAAATATATGGATTTAGCCAACCTGCCTCAAAGCGTAAAAGACTCATACGCTAAAAGCAGGATTGCAGACTGGAAAATGGAAGCAGTTGCCGCAGTAGAAAATAATAAGGGGAAAAAAATGTACCGTATAGAAGCTAAAAAGGGAATTGAAAAGAAAACCATTTATTACGACAAAAACGGGAAAGAAGTTAAATCATCCTCTGGCCTATAGTAAACCTGAATGATCATTTTCTAAACCAAAATCAACTACTATGTCTTTTAATTTTCTTGATGCCGTCAAGAGTCAATTTACAAATGAAATACTTGGCAAGGCAGCCTCTTATTTAGGAGAGTCTGATGCAACAGTAAAAAGTGGCCTTGATACAGTTATTCCTGTTGCTTTAGCCGGTATTGTTAATAAGGCTGAAGGCGGGAATACAGAAAGCCTTTTAAATTTTGCCAAACAGGCTTTAGACAGCGGAATTCTCAATAACCTGGCCGGATCATTTACTTCTAGTGGTAGTGGAATTCCCTCAATCGGTCCTTCACTTATCAGCGGTTTATTTGGAGATAAATTTGGTGCCATTGCCAATGCTGTGAGCAGTTTCACCGGAATGAAAGGTGCATCTACGTCTTCACTTTTCGGCTCTGTTGTACCATTAGCATTAGCTGCACTGGGAAAATTTGCCAAAGATAATAATTCAACTCCCGGCGCCATTGCTTCATTGCTGGGAAGCCAGAAGAGTTCCATCATGTCGAGCCTGCCATCAGGTTTTGACCTGACTAAATTATTGGGCGTTTCTCCAGCAGCAAAGGCTGCTGTTCATAGCACTCCTGCTCCGGAAGTAAAAAGCGGCAACAAATGGTTATTGCCTTTGCTTCTTGCCCTTGCCGGCATTGCACTTTTATGGTACTTCCTTAAAGGCTGTGGCGAAACTAAGCCAGTGGAACCTGTTGTTATAACCGATACAGTAACCAAAACAAATGTTATCGTAGTAACAAAAGAACCGCTCAAGGTAACATTACCAAATGGTGTTGTACTTGATGCATATAAAGGTGGTATTGAAGACCTGCTGGTTGCATTCCTGAATGATTCTACAGCACAGGCAGGAAAAGACAACTGGTTCGATTTTAATGACCTGAATTTTACTTTTGGTACAGCTGAAATTGTCCCAGAGAGTAAAAAACAGTTAAGTAATATTGTTGAAATCCTTAAGGCATATCCAAAAGTAAAAATTAAGCTGGGTGGATACACCGATAAAGTTGGTGATGCCGCTGCTAATAAAAAATTGTCTCAGGATAGGGCTGATGCTGTTATGGCCGCACTAAAAGAATCTGGTGTAGGTGCACAGGTTGAAGGTGCCGAAGGATATGGTTCTGAATTTGCCAAATACCCCGAAAGCGCACCTGAAGAAGACAGGCTGAAAGACAGAAGGGTATCCGTTTCCGTTAGAGCCAAATAAGTATTCTTTTTCTATTTGTTTTTTTTACCGCCGGATTTAGTTCCGGCGGTTTTTTTTGCGCCTTTTTAACTTCGCGGTCAATGTATTAAAACAATCACCATATCCATCACATTTGTATAGGTAGGCCCGGTAAATAATTGCGCGTTGGTTTTACTGAAAAAGCCATAACTGTCATTATTATCCAGGTATTTTTGAGGCTCTTCATGCTGCTCGTAAACCCAATGCAATAACCTGCCATCCACCAGTGCCCCCGCCGCATCCACAGGCCCGTCTGTACCATCCGTAGCCGCAGATAATATGACAGGTACATTTAGTGGCTCCTTCCCTGTAGCTTTCCAATAAGCCAGGACTGCCAGTGCAAATTCCTGGTTACGCCCTCCCCTTCCATTACCCTTTACCGTTACAGTTGTTTCGCCACCAAGCAATATACAGGCCGGCTTTGGACCCCGGTATTGCTCCAACTGAATCGCTAATTGGACCGCTCTTTCCCTTGCTTCACCGTGCATGGAAACATCTTCGATAAAGACGGTATATCCTTTTCCTTTTGCAGCTTCAGCCGCCGCCAGCAGGGCCATTTTATTATTGCCAATGATGTTAAACTGGTTTCGTTCGAAAATAATGTCGCCAGGCTTGGGCGTTTCTGGTACATCGCCCCGGCGGCCAAGCGCAATCCATTCAAGAATACCCTGGCTGATTAATTGAGTCAGCCGGTATTTTTCCAGAATCTGCCAGGCATCTTCAAAAGTGGTGGAATCGGGCACTGTGGGCCCGCTGGCAATAACTTCCTGCGGATCGCCAATGACATCGCTGAGCGCCAGGCAAACTACCGTGGCCGGGTAAGCGAGGCGGGCCAGTTGTCCGCCTTTTAACCTGGATATATGTTTTCTAACGGTGTTTATTTCCCGGATATCGGCCCCGCTTTTCAACATCAATGATGACAGCTTCTGCAGTTCTTCCAGCGAAACACCGGGTACCACATCTGCTACCAATGCGGAACTGCCGCCGCTTAACAATACCAGCACCAGGTCTTGCTCATTTGTATGGTGCAAAATTTGCATAACCATCTCCCCGGCTTTAATACCACGCTCATCCGGAACCGGATGTCCAGTCTCCAAAACGGTCATATATTCCATAGGTAGGCCATAGCCTTCTTTGGTAATGACAATTCCCTCACTGATGGCATCTCCCAGGACCTGCTCCAGCATATCACCCATGGCTGCTGCCGCTTTACCCATTGCTATCACATACAGATGTCTTAATTCACTCCGTAAAAAAATTCGGTCGCCCAGCATGATCCGATCACCCTCCCGCTTAATCCAACGGCCCACAAGGTTTCCAGGCTGAACGGCCGTTAATGCCAATGTAAATATTTCCAGAATGTCTTCCCGCATAATGTTAATATAAACAATCAATGAGATATTAAGAAGCATCCTTCCGGAATAAATCTTTTTATACTAACTTCGACCTATATAGTTGTTTAGCTAACTAATATGAACTTCTTTTCCCTTTTCTTGTCTTTGCGCCTTTGCGAGATATAAATTATTTTTTATGAAACGTACTATTAAGAAAGTTGCTGTCCTCGGCAGTGGTGTAATGGGTTCCCGCATTGCCTGCCATTTTGCAGGAATTGGTTTACAGGTTTTACTACTGGATATGGTTCCAAAAGAAGCCGCAGAATCAACACAAAAAGCAGCCAGGAATAAACTGGTTAACGATGCGCTGCAAGCTGCTATAAAAAGTAACCCCTCCCCCCTGTACTCGAAAGAAGCCGTGAAAAGAATCACAACCGGAAATTTTGATGATGATATGGCGCAGATCGCAGGTTACGACTGGATCATTGAAGTGGTGGTTGAAAGGCTCGATATAAAGCAACTCATTTTTGAAAAAGTGGAGAAGTTCCGCAAACCCGGCACCCTCATAACTTCCAATACTTCCGGTATCCCCATTCACCTGATGGCCGAAGGCAGGAGTGATGATTTTAAAAAACATTTCTGTGGAACACATTTTTTCAATCCGCCACGATACCTGCGCTTGCTGGAAATAATCCCAACACCCCATACCGATCCTGAAATAGTATCGTTCCTGATGAATTACGGCGACCTTTTCCTGGGTAAAACAACTGTTTTGTGTAAAGACACACCAGCTTTCATCGCAAATCGGATAGGCGTATACGGTATCATGGCGATTTTTGGACTGGTGGATAAAATGGGGCTCAGTATAGATGAAGTAGACGCACTAACCGGCCCAATTATCGGCAGGCCAAAATCTGCCACATTCAGGACGGCAGATGTTGTAGGTATTGATACCATGGTGAAAGTAGCCAAGGGTGTATACGATAATTGCCCCAACGATGAAGCCCGTAACAGTTTCAATATTCCCGCATGGTTGAACAAAATGGTGGAAAATAACTGGCTGGGAGATAAAACCGGGCAGGGCTTTTTCAAAAAAACAAAAGGTGCAGGAGGCGAAAAAGAAATCCTGACACTTAACCTCGCTACTATGGAATACGGAGCAAGGCAGCGTCCTAAATTTTCCACTGTAGAAGCAGCAAAGCCCATTGACGACCTCAAAACAAGACTCAAAGCGTTATGCACAGGAATGGATAAAGCGGGTGACTTCTACCGCCATTTCCATTATGGCCTGTTTTCTTATATCTCTCACCGGGTACCCGAAATTTCGGATGAGCTTTACCGTGTGGATGATGCCATGATGGCCGGCTTTGGCTGGGAGATCGGCGCCTTTGAAAGCTGGGATGTACTGGGCCTCCCTAAAACCGTGGAAGCCATGAAGAAAGCAGGTTACACTGTTGCGGCTTGGGTGGAAGATATGATTACAAAAGGCCATAAAGCCTTTTATACAGTGGAGAATGGAAAACGTTTGTGTTATTCTCCCGCCAGTGGAACTTTTGTTTCAACCATTGCTCCCGGCCAGGATAATGCATTTATTGTGATGAAGAATTTTGAAGGTTCAACAGTTTGGAAAAACAGTTCGGCACGTGCCTATCATTTAGGTGATGATGTACTTGGCCTGGAATGGAACACCAAGATGGGGAGTATCGGGGGCGAAGTACTCGAAGGAATACAAAAGACGATCTCACTTGCCGAAGAAAAATATAAAGGCGTTGTGATCGCCAATGAAGGCGCTAATTTTTCTGCCGGGGCAAATGTGGGAATGATATTCATGCTGGCTATCGAGCAGGAATACGATGAACTGGACATGGCCATCCGCATGTTCCAGAATACGATGATGCGTGCCCGTTACTCATCTGTTCCGGTTGTGGTAGCTCCGCATTCACTCGCATTGGGTGGTGCCTGCGAACTGAGCCTTCATGCAGATAAAGTATGTCCGGCGGCAGAGACCTATATCGGACTGGTAGAACTTGGTGTGGGCCTCATTCCGGGCGGTGGTGGAACCAAGGAGTTTGTGCTGCGCGCTTCAGATGAAATGCACGAAGACGAACCGGAAACCATCACGCTAAAAAATCGTTTTTTAACCATTGCTACTGCTAAGGTGGCCACTTCCGCACAAGAAGGGTTTGAGATCGGTGTCTTCCGGAAAGGGTTAGACGAAATTGTGTATAACCAGGGACGAAGGATCGGGGAAGCCAAAAAATCGGTTATTGAAATGTACGATAGTGGTTATGTGATGCCTGTACAACGCAAAGATGTGAAAGTGCTTGGCCGTTCTGCACTCGGTGCCCTGCTGGCGGGCATCAATGGTATGAACCAGGCAGGCTATGCAACAGACCATGATAGTGTGGTTGCACGTAAACTAGCCTACGTCATGTGCGGTGGAGACCTTAGTGAACCAACTATGGTATCCGAACAATATTTACTCGACCTGGAAAGGGAGGCCTTCCTTAGTTTGTGTGGTGAAAAGAAATCACTGGAAAGGATACAGAGTGTGCTGAAAGGCGGGAAACCGGTGAGAAACTAACTTAACTGCAAAATAACAAAGGGCGCAAGTATATAACCTGCGCCCTTTGTTTTTAATACTTATTTATTTTGAATGCCAACACCCGAAGACGGTGTGGGGGCTGGTATTTTATTCGGCTCATTGGCATGCGCTTTTTCCCAGGCCCTGACTTTTACTTTTGCAGCATCAAACAATCGTTCATAATTTCCTTTGAGCAATTTTTGTTTTGCCTCCGGGGTAAGTTTAGCCAATAAAGGAGCATACATATCCATGATCTTCAGATAGCTCTTCTGATCTGCAGGGGCCACTTCATCAGTCCCCATGAGAAAACGGTCGGGGAATTTATTAATGAGGGCTGCAGTTCTTTCAATGGTTTCAGGTGACGAACTAATGTATTTTGCCACTTCTGTCCAGGAAAGGTCAATATTAACATGATTCACAGCAGGATTTACAAGGGCCTTCTCAAGCATACCAATCTGGTCGGTTAATGGTCGTACGATCCTTCCCAGACCGCAATGCGCCCAAATGATGGATGTATTTGGATGGCGTTTCATTAATGCCGAAAATTGTTCAAGGTCCCAGTTATCCTGCCCGCTCTTTGGGAATGGCATATCTATATCATTATGCAGAATGACCAGCAATCCTGTTTCACCACAAAAATCCATTATGCGGTCCAGTGCAGGGTTTGTAAGAGAAGCAACAGGTCCTGCAACTTTTGAGGAAACGAATTCCTTATGAATGGAAAACTCTCCTACCCCCGTGAATACTCCCGGAAAAGTTTTCAGGACCCTCCTGATATGATCGGCGGCATACATATCAGCCGGATTGAAACCGGTGATCATAGGGTCAAAACGGGCCTGGTTCTCTTTGGAAAGAGATTTAAATGCCATGGCAATAAAGGCATCAGTAAAAGAGTAATAATACAGCGGGTCATCGCTTGCCAGGTAATACGTTGGGGCGAAATTCCCACTATTTCCATAGAACCACATTTGCTGTAAAGGAATACCAAATAAGGCCACCCTGCCTACCCTGTTGCCCATATTATCCAGGCACTTACTCATATCAATGCCTTCCTGAATATAATTAGTGAGGTGAAAATGGGAATCATTCAGCTCGTAGTTCACTGAAGGGGGAGCGATTTCTTTTGACTCAGCTTTTTCCTTTTGCCCATACACTGAAGTACCAGTAATTGAAATAAATCCTGTAAATACGAAAAAGACCAACAACGCATTTTTCATAACCCTGTATTTATATTAACATTATTTAAAGCAGGATATCGGTACCAAGTGTAATAGTAGTGCCCGTTTGCCCTGCTGTATATAAACCGAATGTTCCGCCTGCAGATGATTTATACACCCGCATCACCTGTGCATTCAATCTCCAACTGCGGGTGTTTATTGGATAAAAATTTATACCACCGCCATATTCATGCGGATGCCGCTTAAACTCGTCCCAGAAATAGGAATTAATGCCATAGATAACCAGCCTTTTTGGAATTACCAGTTGCGATATCTGCAAGCTGTATCCAACATCCTCCAGTTTAGATATAGGCAACGGCCCGTCTGCATCAAACTTCGATAAACTACGGCCATAGATTTCCAACTGGGCACTGAATCCCCGATATTTCACCCCCGCATCTACTGCGATCATATTATAACTTGCCTGATCCACTGTAACGCCATCAGCCAGGGCTCCTGTTTCAAAGAAAAGAACTCCATCTGTCATCCTTACCTGTACATTATCCGGTGAAGGTGTTCCGATATTGTTAAAACGATCCTCCCGGCTGCTTACAATGGATGTACCAAAACGTGTTGCGGCTTTCTTATGATATTCAAAATCAGCTACCCCTCCTCTTGGGCCAAACTCTCCTGTTGTAGGCATCCATACAAGGGTAATGCTCTTCGCAAATTCCCGAGTTTCTTTGGATGCCTGTATACCTAATGTACTTAAGTTATTACCCAACATCACTGTATAATTGAGCTTGGGAAAGATTTCGCCAGTAACAAAAAAACCCTGGGTGAAACCACCCCGAAGAGATTCCTCACCCATTGTGCGGTCAGTTGAAGCATAAAATGGGAAAGGGCCTTGCATGGAGCGAATGGACAGGTTGGGTGCAACACCGATCCCCAACCTGAAATGTTTATTAATCTTATACTGGAGGTTTCCATATACCAATGTCTGTTGTGTAGGCATGATGGTCCATACGGTAGCTATATAACTTAATTTGGGTGTCCCCACGAAACCGGAGAACCATAACATGGCCCTGTGAAAATAAAAATCATTCCTCCCGTTAAATTCCCTTGGACGCTGCAGATGGTCATACCAGGTTGCCTTTCCGGGCATCTGATTCAAATACCGGGCCATAGCATATAAACTGAAATTAAGACTTCCATATCTTGTTCTTACCAGGTCAAATCCTTTACCCGGAGTAAACTCGCCTGATGCTACATTTTTATAGGTACTGTCTACTTCAGTTCCTTTTTTAAAATATTGATAATAATTAAAAGCCTGCCTGGAAGAATCAACACCGGGGACATTAAGCTGGGCATACAGAAAATTGGAAATTGATACAAATATTAAGGCCAGGATGACTTTTAGATTCAACATCAAACGAAATTTTAATAACCCCACCAATACAAAAAAAATGCTCGTTACATTTTCTGCAACAAACATTTTTAAAACATTAACCAAATACGGGCAAAAGATGTTTATTGCTTTGGAGTGATCTTATACGGGTTTACCCCAAGAGCTTCTACAATAAATCTTATCGTATATATTGCTTTCACACTGTTTCCGGCTGGTGACAGTGGCGGGGAGATAACAGCAATGCCAAATTTTCCTGGCACTACAGCAATAATTCCACCGCCGACTCCTGATTTGGCAGGAAGACCGGTGGCAAACAACCATTGACCTGCATCATCATATAAACCTGCAGTAGCCATTACCGGTAGTGTGTATTGAATTGTTTGAGGAGAAACCACTATTTTCTTTGTGATCGGGTTAAGGCCTCCGTTTGCCAGGGTTGCAGCCATGATGGCCAGGTCTTTTGCATTTACACTGATGGCGCACTGCTTGGTGTAAATATCTGTGGCTTCCACCGGGTCAAAATACATTCTACCATAAGCTTTCAGCAGGTGTGCAATGGCCTGGTTTCGCAGGTTATCTCCGGCTTCGCTGATATACACCGGCATATCAAGGTATAAGTCCCTTCCGGCAAATGCACTATGGGTGTTTAGGATATTTTTCCATTTCGCTGCAGAATCAGCACCGCTCACCAGGCTGGTAGATGCAATAGCACCGGGATTAACCAGCGGGTTGATCTCTTTACCCTTTTGCAATTCAACCGCTATAATTGAATTGAACCGCATTCCGGTTGCATCAACACCTATCTTATCCATAATGGCCCTGGGACCTTGTTCTTCTATCACACGTGCCATGGTAAATACCTTTGAAATGGACTGAATAGAAACTGCTGATGTGAGGTCACCTTTAGTGTATACCTTGCCGTCAGTTGTCACTATGGCAATTCCATAAATATTGGGGTCTACCCTTGCGAGTTCCTTGATATAGTCAGCATTCTTGCCCTCTTTCACATCCTTAAATTTCGCATAGGCTTCATCCAGCACTTTCTGAATATTCTCAGGTGCAAGCAAAGGATCGGTTAGAACAGGAACCGGCTGAGGCAGTTTCTTTTTTTGCGCAAAAACAACCGGCATAGCGATACCGATAAGTATTATCAGTGATATCAATTTTTTGTAAAACATATAAAAATATTTACATTAATGAGTGAACTTATTTGCTGTTTTTATAAAACATATGGGAGAAGTTATACTTGAAGGAGAACTGCAACTTCACAATATCAGACGTGAAATCATCTGTGAAATTGGTTCTTTTCCCATATTGCAACTCTGCATACATCGCCACTCTTTCAACCGGGGAATACATAAGGTTTACGATAGCATAATCACCCTTTTTGAATGCATCGGGAGATGATCCATCAGAATTATCAATGCCCACATAAGAATAACCAATGGAACTGCTGAACTTACTGCTCCAGTTATGGTCCAGGAATGCTACAATACCTGTTACGGGTAATGCAACACCAAGGATGGGTTTATTGGGGTTGCTAAAATTATTTTTTATGCCGATATCGGAAGGCGCATCATTCATGTAGTTCTGAATACCTTCTCCATACAACACTGAACCACGGAATACAGAATTTTTACCCAGGTTGAGGTTTGTACTTAAGTTAAGGCCCCATCCCACGGCATCCCCGCTCAAGTCATAAGGACTATTTCCCTGGTCTACCCATTCTATTTTGCGAAGGATACCTGCCAACTCAACATAACCCCATTTCTTTCCATACCTGTATTCGGCAGACAGATCAGGAAGTTTGAACCTTGGTTTTACGTCATCCAATTCGATACGGTCGCTATATACTCCCTGGTCGGCACTGGCACCCGGGCGTTCCAATGCAAAAGTGAGCCTGGTCTCCCCCTGTATGGGCATATAGCGGATCTGCACATTCCTGAAGAATGCCATTCCACTTGGCCCCCAATATTCCACGGTGTTTGGAAAAACATCAATATCCATAAAGGGGCTCCAGTACTGGCCAGCACCAAATTTTCCCAGTTCTCCATAAGCATGCCTTAACCGAATGGTTGTTTGCCCTGCATCCACACCGGTACCAAACATCTCAAACTCGAATTGTGTCTTCAATTCACCCAGGGGTGTATTAAGATATCCCTTTACGCCGAACCTCGTTTGACGCACACTGAAGTATGTGTTTCCATCAGTGCCATACTGATTCTTGTATGCCGGTAACTTGGTTGGCCGCACAACATCAAACCAATCCGGATGAATCTGGTTAAAATTGTAACCTGCATCCATCATGACGAATCCATAAATCTCCAGGCTCTTTTCTTTTTTCGGATCTTCCTGGCTAATAGCCAACGAAGTAAAGCACAAAAAAATGAGACTCAGCAGCAATTTTGTACTCATAACAAAAAAATTTAAACCATCAATTGAAAACAATCCAAGTAAGCAAATATTAAATTCTGAAAACTACATTAACAATGATATAAATCAGTAATCCATTCGGTTGTTTCGTTTCATTTATTAGTGAAACTGTATGCTCTTAATAAATTTCCAAATCTTCAAATGATCTCATTTACCCGCATAAAATAAATAATGCTAATCAAGGTCATTTTACAGTAATATTTAAAGTTGTAAAATTGCTATTGCCTTGGTAAACATGAAGTAATAAAACCTTTGCTAAAAAGGGTTCACATGAAGAAAATCCTGCTGCTCATATTTTTTCTGACAGCATTTACAGAAGATACTTCTGCACAAATACGAAAGGATACCATATATTTCAATAATGGCACACTGGTAATTGGTAAACTCAAAAAGATCAAGGTGGGCGTGGTCACTTTTGACCCGGACGATGCAAATGACATTACCGTTCAACTTAGGAAAGTCAAAGCCATTGATGCTACCCGGGAGATATACAGGGTAGAATCCATAAAAAAGGCAGTACTCTTTGGTATACTCAAGCCCGACACTTTACCGCAACACGTTAAAATTGTAAACGGTGAATTGCAAAATAGTATCGGACTTGA
>JAHEEX010000172.1 GCA_024640465.1 Sphingobacteriales bacterium
CAAAAAATTTGTTTTATACCAAATGGGATTGTGTTGCCGGAAGCTTTTCCACCAAAGGTTTTTTCCGGTAAAAAACTGACAGTATTATATGCCGGTCGCGGCACTCCTGAAAAAAGGGTTTACCTTGTTGCCAGGATTGCAAAACAATGCTACCTGGAAAAACTACCCATTGAATTTGCTTACATGGGTGAAGTAAAGCCTTACCTGGAAGAAAAATTAGCTGATACCGGTACATTTTATGGGAACATCAGCAACCAGGAAGAAATAAACAATATTTACAGAAATGCAGATGTACTAATCATTACTTCCTCCGAAGAAGGATTCCCCATGGTGGTTATGGAAGCGATGTCTTTTGGCTGCGCCATACTTGCAACTCCCGTGGGCGACCTGCCCGTACATATTCAAAATGAAAAACAGGGTTTCCTGTTCAGTACGGTCAGTGATGAAGAAAAAATAATTACGGAAGCCATTGTATACCTGAAAAAACTACTGTCTGAACCATCATTGTGTGCTACATTATCCACTGAAAATATCGTTTATGCACGTGAACATTTTGGTTTGCGTACATTTGAAGAAGCATACCAACAGCTAGTTGATTCAGAAAAAAACATTCATTGAAGCCACTAAGTTTTATCATCATTACGTATAACAGGCCGGAAGATATGCTTGCTCTTGCAAAGAATATCACCCTGCTGGACCATGCCACTGACCTGCTGGAAGAAGTGATCGTTGTGAACAATGCCTCCACTGCCGATTACAGCAGTGTTGAATCTTTCATGCTTTCCCAGGAGCATATCCCATTCCGGTACATTCATTCTGCAGAAAACCTCGGGGTAGCTAAGGGGCGTAATTATGCTTTGCAACAAGGAAAGGCTCCTGTTATCATCATGCTGGACGATGATTCTGAACTGCAGCATAAAGACAGCCTGGTAAAACTTCTCCAGGAATTTGATCTGAACAATACAGAAAGACCGAAAGCCATAATTTCTTTCAAAGTATTATATTTTGAAACCCTTGAGATGCAGGTTAATGCACTCCCACACAAAAAATTTGAAGAATACAAAAACAAAGCTTTCTTCCAAACTTATTATTATGCTGGTGGCGCACATGCTATAAAAAGGGAAGCCATTGAAAAAGCCGGTCTTTACCCGGAAGATTTTTTCTATGGAATGGAAGAATATGATCTGAGTTACCGTATTCTGGAAGCAGGATATTCCATCGTTTATTCTGACAAGATTGTGATGCTGCATAAAGAATCACCATTAGGCCGAACTACAAAAAGAGAAAAACTGAGGATGATGTGGGTAAATAAAACGAAGGTTTCCTGGCGCTATCTCCCCAAAAAATATTTCTATAGTACTGCGATGATGTGGTCGCTTGAATATCTTAAAAAATCGGGAATTGATTTCAGTGGATTTATTAAAGGATGGAAACAGGTTTCAGAAATACCTTCAACAGAAAAAAAATATACTGTTAGCAACGATACATTAAATTACCTTCGAAATGTTGATGCCAGGTTATGGTATTAGCAGTAAAACAAACAGTTATTTCAGTATCCATACTGCCTGAATAAATCCTGCACTGTCACTTTTTCTTCAGGCCCGCACCTGGCAATAAGCCTTTTTTTGTATTCATCAATTCCATAAACATCCTTTGCCATGGCACCAAACATTTGACTGCATTTTATCCCACTTACTTCATCCACAATATGATTCCCGTTAAATACTTCAATGGCAGGATCATATAAATCATAAAATAAACCTTTAGGAATCCAATAATTTTGATCGATGGTCCGGAATGGATTATATGATTCCAAAAAATAAATATGACTGCTTATGTTGTTTTCTGTAACATAATAAAGCAGGTTCTCATTGGTTTTGAGGTTGCCATGTTCCGGGAACAATGTACTTTGCAGCCCCCATTTTTTATCCGCCATATAATGTCCTAAAAAATAACTCCAACCCTCAGCAAGGGCAATTCGGTCTGCATATTTAGTACAACATTGGCCATAAAACCCGGGGCCATTATTTTTACTTTCCGCCATTCCAAAGTCGATCCACCATTTGTTTCCAACAACAGAATAATGGCTTGCATGGGATAATTCATGATATACCAGCTCACAATATCGATCAGTGGTGAGGTAAGCGGGGTCTCCCCCATAACCATATTTTACATCTGGCGACCTTGCTTTAAAGGCTTCCATGGCAAGCAAACTTAAGCCAGCGCCTACGGGCGACCAGAATAATATCACATCAGTGATCAATATTTCAACACCTATAGCAGCTGGATCTGAAGCCATGATTTTATTCATCATATATGTATTACCATTGCCCGATCCCTGTTTTTGACTAAGCATTATTTGTACATTTTCAGGGGGGAATGCAATATTTTCCATTTTGCACATCTGCAGGTATTCCTGGATACCATTGTGGGTTATAGCTGCACACCAGTGGCTGGTGGATATCTTGCCAGATTCTTCCGGATGGTTTATCCTGAATTCATGCCCGCAATCAAGATTATCCCATTTACCAAAGTTAATTTTTACAGGAAAAAACTGTTCATGTAATGCCCATGGGCGCATTCGGGATATTGCAGCATGGTCATTCTTAAAATGAACATGGATAGTATATTTATTCCGAAAGTATTTTTTGCTTGTAAAAACCCCATTTATATCAGTATACATCTTGTCCACTTTGAATAATCTTCTAATCACCACTTTTAATTTTGTAACAGGTCGATAACTCCTGTCTGTTAGTAATTCATTCTGAACAACGATTTTACCAGATGGATAATTACCACAGGACTTGCCCGGAAGAAGATTGAAATTATTATCTGATCCACTTTCACCCGGATCCGGATATAGATTTTTAAGATCATCAGAACCGCCATTTTTCTGAATGAATTCATTTTCATTCCGGAGATTGCCAGTAATCCTTAATGCCTCATTCTCCAGCAGAGGATCATTATCCGGTATATACATTTCATCCATTACCGTGGCCTTTATACCGGGAGGTATTTTATATCCTTTGTCAACCACAGCATAGTAATCCGGTACATCTTCCATGCTCTTACCTTGCTGAACGTAGTAATCACCTTCGAAAATCAATTCACGGTGTAAAGGATAATCAAATAACGCGATGTCTTCTTCTTCCAGGCGTGATAATTCCAGGTAATTCCGGGGACTGAATCTCATATATAAATGGGTCACCCATATTGCATTACCCGGGTCTTTATGATAAACCCCCAGGTAAGCTGCTTTCATGTTGGAAAGCAAATATGGGTTTTTAATATCGCCGCCTAATATTGTTGGATGATCAATTGTATCCTCATAATGACTGTTTATTACATCACAATCAAAACATACCGGTTTGGGGTTATTGGCAGTAAAGTTTTCAGGATAGACTATAGTATCTTTCTTACAGGTTGAAAAAGAAATAAAAACGACACCCATTAAAATGTATGCATATAATCGGCGGGAAAAAGGCATTTTCGGTAACATGACCCTATTGATTTAACCTTTGCAAAAAATGGAATAAACCAAATCAATTAATCAATGCTAACCGAAAACCTATAACGGGTTATACTGTATGTTTTTCATATGTTGGTTATATTAATAACCTTCAAATACAAGGTACCAATCAGTTATCAAATAGAAAATGACTTACATCATTTTTACAGAAAAAAGGAAATCATGCGATTGTGATTCTATACAATTAAGTCAGAAATTCCAGGAAAAGATTCATCCCGGCGCGTTTGAAATCGTCCAGTTCATAACTGATATTGGCAGTATAATATTGACCCAGGTCAAAATGGGGATATGGATTAGACCGGATAATTTCCGGAATATTTTGCAGTCCAATTGCATTGAGTTCATTGAAAGTGCGCAGAAATTCCGGATCGATTTTCCTATTACTGATCCAGGCGGCAAAAACGAACCCCAAACCCGTAAAATCTTTCCATGCTTCCCCCAGATCGTATACAAATTTTGAATGTTGCCTTTGCTCCAAAGCACGATCACCAATTACCAATCCTGCCGTTTTCTGGCCTATGCGGTGAATATATTCATCACCACCGGTATCCTCGAAAACCGGGTTTAATTTCCAATAATGCTTAAGCAAAATTCGGGTAAGCGCTACCGAAGTGCGGGATTGATAATCCAGTAAAACCGTTTCGGCCTCATGTAATGGTACATCACTGAATAAGCAAACTGAAGCAACAGGCCCATTACAACCAATGCAAAAGTCAGTTACAATATGGTATTCCTCCATAAGAGGTAATATGGCAACTGGCACCAGTCCGATATCGAGTTTCCCGCTTAATAAACCCTTAGCAATAGCTGCAGGATAATCAAGCGTAAGCTCAATCTCTTTCTCCAGGCGGGAGTTTTCCAGGCCGTAAAGAAGAGGCTTTGTGTTCAGGTAGCTGACTGCACCGATCCTAATTTTCTTATCCAAGGGCTTTCCTGTAATTTTGGGCGCAAACCTAACTCAATTTCGGCTACCGTTCTTGATTTGGAATATCTTTTTAGTATTCTGAACCTGGAACAGTAGAAACTTTTTGATAAGCTAATAAAATACTATGGATCTAAGTGTACTTACAGCAATATCCCCAATAGATGGCAGGTATCGCCAGCAATTGTATCATTTATCAGCTTATTTTTCAGAATATGCGTTGATACGTTACCGCATCAGGGTTGAAGTGGAATATTTCATTGCCCTGGCTGAAAAAAAACTATTCAACCTCAAACCAGCCCATATCAAAGCTTTACGGGGATTATATGAAAACTTTACCCAGGAAAAGGCCCAGGAGATTAAGAATGTGGAAAGGGTAACCAACCACGATGTTAAAGCTGTTGAATATTATATCAAGAAAGAACTGGATACACTCAAATTATCCGGAATAAAGGAATGGGTTCATTTTGGTCTTACTTCCCAGGATATCAACAATACGGCTATTCCATTGCTTTGGAAAGAAGCTTTGGAACATGAATATTTTCCTGCTGTCAGTAACCTGATTATTGAACTGCAAAAGCTGGGAAAAACATGGAAGGATATTCCACTCCTGGCCCGGACACATGGGCAACCAGCATCGCCTACCAGGCTCGGTAAAGAGATCATGGTATTTGCAGAAAGGCTTGAACAACAATTGCAACTGATGCAACATATACCCTATTCATGCAAGTTTGGCGGGGCAACCGGAAACTTCAATGCACATGCGGTTTCTTTCCCCAGGATCGACTGGATAGGGTTTGCCAACCATTTCTGTGCTGATAAGCTGGGACTCCAAAGGCAGCAATATACCACCCAGATTGAGCATTACGATCATTTTGCCGCACAGTTTGATGCCATCCGTAGATTGAATACCATCATGGTTGATTTTTGCAGGGATATCTGGACCTATATCTCTATGGAATATTTTAAGCAAAAGATCAGGAAAGGTGAAGTAGGTTCTTCGGCTATGCCCCATAAAGTTAACCCGATTGATTTTGAAAACGCCGAAGGTAACCTCGGCTTTGCCAATGCGATATTTGAATACCTTTCCGCCAAATTACCCGTTTCAAGATTGCAGCGAGACCTCACAGACTCAACCGTATTACGTAACATCGGTGTTCCCTTTGCCCATACGATCTTATCTTTCAAATCAATTAATAAAGGGCTGGGTAAACTTGTGCTTAACGAAACGGCCATTAGATACGATCTTGATCAAAACTGGGCAGTTGTAGCAGAAGCCATCCAAACCATTTTACGACGGGAGAATTATCCCAATCCTTATGAAGCATTGAAAGAATTAACCAGGGGGAATAATGAAATTACTCAGGAAAGCCTGCAGGATTTTATTCAGTCGCTAAAGATCAGTGCCACATTAAAAAAAGAATTAAAAGCAATCACCCCTTTTAATTATGTTGGCATTCTTCCAAAATAAAATAATTATTTTCCAAATCCTCGAATCCATCCTGCCAATCCATCCAATCCTAAAAATCAAGCTCAAAAAAAGAATTAAAAGCAATCACCCCTTTTAACTATGTTGGTATTCTACCAAAATAAGTGAAGGGTTTATTTTATACTCAGGAAAATATAAAATTAATCTAATTCATAATCCCAAAATCCATCCTGCTAATTCATCCAATCCTCATAATCCTGCTCATTTGTGGATCTCTGACGTAAAATGAAATTGGATCTCGGGATTATTGGTAATCTCCGTATTTAAAAACCACTGGCTTTGTGCCAGGTAAACCAGGTGTCCATCCTTATCCAGCACCACATTACCAGTTTTGAAACGGGTGAATTCATCCAGTTTGGCTTTATTTTCCGAAGTGATCCAGCAGGCCTTATAGAAAGGCAGGGTATTGAACTGCACTGAAGCACCGTATTCCTGTAAAAGCCTGTATTGAATCACTTCAAATTGCAGGTCACCAACACAACCGATAATCTTTCTGTTGCCATTATGTTGTGTAAATAATTGGGCAACACCTTCATCAGTAAGTTGTAAAAGCCCCTTCTCTAATTGCTTCGTTTTCATTGGGTCTTTATTCACTACCTCTTTAAAAATTTCAGGTGAAAAACTGGGTATTCCCGTGAAGTAAAAATCCTCCCCTTCTGTAAGCGTATCCCCTATTTTAAAATTTCCTGTGTCAAAAAGTCCCACCACATCTCCGGGGTAAGCTTCCTGAATCACATCCTTATCCCGGGCAAGAAAGCTATAGGGATTACTGAAACGAACATCTTTATCCAGGCGAACATGGTGATAGAATTTATTTCTTTCGAACTTGCCAGAACAAACCCGGAGGAATGCGATCCTGTCGCGGTGTTTGGGATCCAGGTTAGCATGTATTTTAAAAATGAAACCGCTGAATTTATCTTCCTGTACATCAACTACCCTGGTAGTGGTTGCCATGTTCCTCGGTATAGGTGCAATCTGGATAAATGTATCCAACAATTCTTTTACACCAAAGTTATTGATCGCACTACCAAAAAATACCGGTGCCGTTTTACCAGCCAGGTAAGGTGCCGGTTTGAAATCGCCATACACACCCTCTATCAGTTCCACATCCTCACGGAGGTGGTTTGCATCTTTTTCACCCACCAGTTTATCCAGTACAGGGTCAGACAGGTCTGTCAATGGCACTATATCTTCCTCTGTTGCTTTTTGGTTAGGGTTAAATAAGAGCAGGCTTTTTTGAAATAGATTGTATACCCCTTTAAAATCCTTTCCCATATTGATCGGCCAGGATAGCGGGTGTAAATGGATGTTTAATTCTTTTTCAATTTCGTCCATCAGGTCGAAGGGCAGTTTACCGTCCCTGTCGAGTTTATTGATGAATACAATTACCGGTGTATCACGCATCCGGCATACTTCCATCAGTTTCCGGGTTTGTTCTTCCACACCTTTTACCGCATCAATGACCAATACCACACTATCCACTGCCGTTAGAGTCCTGTATGTATCTTCTGCAAAATCTTTGTGACCAGGCGTATCCAGCAGGTTAATCAGGGTATTTTTATATTCAAAACTCATTACCGAAGTAGCCACACTGATTCCACGCTGGCGTTCAATTTCCATGAAATCGCTCGTAGCATGTTTCTTTATTTTATTGCTTTTTACCGCGCCGGCAGTTTGAATGGCACCTCCAAACAAGAGGAACTTTTCTGTTAAAGTTGTTTTACCGGCATCCGGGTGAGAAATGATGGCGAATGTTCTCCTTTTCTGTATTTCTGAATCAAACTTCATAATGGTATAAATATCCCGACTCACGACTCACGACTCACGACTCACGACTCACGACTCACGACTCACGACTCACGACTCACGACTCACGACTAATTATCGGCCGGCAAAGGTAAGCCTTCCCCGGTTAAGATAAAAAGCGTTCAACTATTATAATGACGGACTTTTCAATAATGTATTATACCAATCCTGTTCCGTTCGTCACGTTTCCATTCCATTGACCATATTTCAGGCTGGTCTTTAAAGCTCGTTTCTATCTTTGTGGTATGCTGAAAGCCCTCAAAATTATTGGCAACAGTTTCAGGCTGGCCGTGCTGGAATTAAAGAACAATAAGTTGCGCACTTTCCTCTCTCTGTTGGGGGTTACTTTTGGCATTTTTTGTATTATCGGT
>JAHEEX010000314.1 GCA_024640465.1 Sphingobacteriales bacterium
CTTATTCGTGCTCAGGTAATCCTGGAAAAAAAGGCCCATGGTGAACAGCCTGTCTGAAGGCCTGCGAAGCCAGCCTACATCAACACGGGCACTGTCTGCCGGCACCTGGTCTTCGGTACTCCCTGTGATCAGTTCACCATCTTTATTATAATAGTTAAAATAATAATCATTATCGAGGTTTTCACGTGTCCGCATAAAGCCAATGCTGAACCAGCTTTCTGCATCTTTTACCCATTCGCCAATAATGCGCATCTCTATTCCCGTTGCATATGCTTTGGCACTGTTCTCACCGAAATAACGGATCCTTACATTATCAATGTCATAAGGCACCACGCGCGACATTTGTTTATAGTATGCTTCCGTGCTGAACCTAAACGGACGGTTCCATGCTTTAAACTGGTAGTCCATTCCGGCTACGAGCTGCCAGCTTCGCTGTGCAAGCAGCTCTGTGTTTATCGTGCCATCATACCTGCGTAATTCTCGGTAAAAAGGCGGCTGATGATAAGCCCCTGCAGCTGCTTTAAATACCAGCTCTTTCTGATTGCGGGGCATCCAGGAGAATTGTAATCGCGGAGATAAGAGCAGCTCTTTATTCAGTCCATTATAATTGAAACGTAGTCCGGCCTGCAAGGTGATACCCAGCGAATCATTCAGTACCAGGTTGTCTTGTATATATCCGGAAATTTTATTGATATCCAGATCTGCACTTGATTTCAACACACTGCTCAATGCTAACCTTCCGGGTATATACGGCAGGGTATAACCGGCGGAATCCAACCTTTCCCACTCATTGAGCTTATCATTAATAAGGGTTTTTTCGAGGTTAAGTCCCCACTGTACAAAATGTTTATTTTTTACCCATTGCCCTTTATGTTGTGCGCTCCAGTTAACGATATTGAGCTGGTTGCGGGCAAACTGCTGGTAAACGCCTGCCCCGAGCGGATTCACGATCAGTCCGAAAGTTGGTTTGCTTCGGTCGAAATCCCTTTCTCCAAAAAGATAAGCTCCCGTGATATCATAATTTTCAGCTTCATTGTTTTCAAATCTGCTGAACATCCATTTTAGCCGTAGGTTTTTATTTACTTGCTGAGACGCAGCCAATCCAACCATATTGGTGGCATACCTGTCCTGCTCGCGACCTTCAAAATAAATATCAACACCCAGGTTGGCGCTAAAAAGCGGCGAAAATACAGAAGTGGTTAATTGGGAAAATTCCGGTACAAGCGTAAAGCTGGTTCGTGCGAAATTGGTCAACGCTTCAAGTTGCCATTTTGGATTTAATTGCCAGGTAAACTGAGCCTGTATATCTGTAGCTGTAGGTATATAACTTCCTTCTGTTTCCTGTGAACTCAGCAGGCTCCTGTTTGTGCGTTGCCGCAATCCTACGAGATAAGTAAACTTTTCTTTTGCACCGGTGCCTTCCACATGAAATCCCTGTTCGAGTAAACTCAGGTAAGCCGATCCGCCGAATTTTTTAGGTTTCTTATATCCAATATCAAGGGCGCTACTCATTTTATCCCCATATCTCGACTGAAACCCGCCGTTATAAAAGCTAACCCTTCCCGTTAGTTCAGGATTGATAAAACTGAGTCCTTCCTGTTGGCCGCTTCTTACCAGGTAGGGACGAAAAACTTCAAAATCGTTTACATAGATCAGGTTTTCGTCGTAGTTACCGCCTCTCACTGAATACTGGGAAGTCAATTCATTATTACTGCCCACGAATATTTTAATCATGCTTTCAATGCCGCCTGTGGGGGAAGGCATGATGAGGGCATTTTTGGGGTTGAGCCGGATTAGCCCGGTTTCTGTTCTTTCCGGTTGTGTGGTCACCACAACTTCTTCCAGGGTCTTGGTTCCCTTATCCAAACGGATGATGACGGTTTCCAGTTCATTCTCGCTCAGGTAGAAATTTCGTTGTTCGGTTTTAAAGCCTGCATAGCTGAATACAAGGGCGAAGGCCTTATCTGCAGGGACTTTCAGGGAAAACCGACCGGAGTCAGTTGTGGTTATTCCGGATTGTTTGCCAAGCATAATGACCGATACCTTCGCCAGTGGCTGATCGCTTTCATCCACAACCTTACCGGATACCGTGGCCGTTTTCTTCTGGCTCCAGGCGGATAAGGATAAAAAGATCAGTAAAAAGGTAAGTAATTGCTTGGTTCTCAGCATCAAATCAATAACGGGTTTAGCTGGGCAATATTACGCAAAATGAAACGGAATTTGTTTAACCGCAATGAAACGAAGGTGCAAAGTTGAAACTTTGCTGTTAGATTTGTACAAAAGTCAACCATTACAACATGAAACGATTTGCAACTTTCCTGTTAACAAGCATTCTATTTATATCATGTTTATTGCCTGAAAATAAAAAAACAGTTTCTATTATGAAATATAAAAAGACGGGATCTATACAGGTTCTTGACCCTGTTATGAACAGTTTGGTAGATACGGCTTTCGGGATTGAAATCCTGGCTGAGGGTTTCGATTGGAGTGAAGGGCCTTTATGGATCGAACAGGGGAATTATCTTTTATTCTCTGATATCCCGCCCAATAAGATCATGAAATGGAGCGAAGAAAAAGGGTTAGAGGAATACCTGCATCCCAGCGGGTATACGGGAACGGTACCCAGGGGCGGTGAGCCTGGCTCTAACGGATTGCTTTTAGATCATGATGGCAAACTGGTAATGTGCCAGCACGGCGACAGAAGGATGGCCCGCATGGATGCGCCACTGGATAAACCGGAAGCCAAATTTGTAACATTAGCGGATAAATTTGAAGGTAAAAAACTGAACAGTCCGAATGACGCGGTGTATCATAGTAATGGTGATCTCTATTTTACAGACCCGCCCTATGGCTTGGTTAAAAATATGGAGGATTCTTCCAAGGAAATTCCATACCAGGGAGTATACAGGTTAAAGAAGACCGGCGAACTGGAACTACTCACAAAAGAAATGAGCAGGCCTAATGGTATTGCATT
>JAHEEX010000315.1 GCA_024640465.1 Sphingobacteriales bacterium
TTCATTTAGTGCTGCAGGGCTTTTCCTGATTGGTTCCGCCATTACATTGTTTACCGGCAGAAATGTCTGGTTCTCCGGGTTCAGGCAGGTATTTTTTGGACTCGCAGCAGCAGCAATAACTTTTGGAATTGGTAAAATTATTGGTGTTACTGTGGGTTAATTTTAACCTGGCGCCTTTCTTATATGGCGGTTAGAAAGTTTATTGTTTCGCAGGTGTGATCATTATATGCGCCCTGGGTGTTCCAGGATCCATGATCCAGGGCATGCCGGGCAGGTCTTGTTTCAATGGAAGGCCGGTGCTTTCCGGAGTTGCATAAGGAATATATACTACATATCTCATATACCCGTTTTTAACTGTACCTGCAACCATGTCGCAGTCTTCTTCTTTTGCACCGTAAACATATAATGTTGATGGGCTTTTAACAAGCGGAATCTTGCCAGCCTTTGCTTCTTCATCACGGATTTTAATTACATCATCCTGGCTCTTGCCAGCCGCTTTCAATTCACGTCCCCTTTGCATGAATGGATCCAGGTCCTTATGATAACAGGAAACGCTAAACCCTTTTTGCTTTGGATCGTCTGCAAGACAAATCATTTCATTTGTTCCCTTACGCAATACCGTTAGTTTGCCGTCCGGTGTATATCCCATCACGGTTGCGTTGGCCCGTTTTTCATCCGGGGCCGATAATACAGCCAGTTTAATCTGTACATCCGCTGAAGGAATTGTTGTTTGAGCAATTGACTGAACTGTATTGAACAGAAATATACATAATGGCAGAATCGCGAGCTTTTTCATATTGAAACAGTTTTGAATATTTTGAAGAGCGTCATTCAAGATATGATTAATAAAGTTCATAAAAAACAAAATTAACCGCAAAGCAACAAAGGCATAAGGATCGTAAAGCAATAATGGCAATTTACAGCGCTTTAGTTCATGCTTTATCCTCCCTGGCATAGGCAAGCCGCCAGAAATAAAGCAATAAAAAAAAGGCGGTTATGGCCGAAAAAAGAAAGGCAGTTGTTGCGCCAAAACGATACCAAAGAAACCCGGCCAGGCTGCTTGAGATCAAAGCAGCTATGCTTTGGAAACCGGTATAAGTGCCAATGGCTGATGCCACTGCTTCTTTATCCACCAGCCCACTGATCCACGCTTTTGAAATACCTTCTGTGGCTGCTGCATAAAGTCCATAGCAAAAAAAGAGCAGGAGATATACAGGTATTGACTGAAGAAATGCAAATCCGCTATAAGTAAATACAAAGAAAAACAGGCCCACCAGGAAGATCTTTTTCAGCCCGATCCTATCGGCCAATCTGCCCAAAGGGAAAGCTAACAATGCGTAAACAAGATTGTAAAAAATATACACTGAGATCACCTGCTGATCGGAATACCCATCTTCCTTGATCTTTAATAATAACAGCAAATCAGAACTATTGATCAGGGCAAATATCAACAGGCCCGTTACAAGCTTTTTATATGCCGGGGTGCTTTCCTTCCAGTAATGAAATGCATACAGAAGCCCTACTTGCCTGGATATACCGGGTACAGTTTTTTTCTCCTTTACGAAAAGTGTAAAGGATATGGCCAATATCCCGGGAATAAATGCCAGCAGGAACATGGTTTTATACTGACCCGGATAAAAATATAAATATGCTAATGCAAGCAATGGTCCAAAGACGGCACCCATCGTATCCATGGCGCGATGGAAACCAAAGACCGTAGCCCTCGTTCCGGGCTTTGCTTCCTCGTTAAGCAATGCGTCCCTTGCCCCCGTACGGATTCCCTTACCCAGTCGATCTGTTGTCCGGGCAGCGAATATCCATGGGATACCTGTAAATAATGCCATCATCGGTTTTGAGATCGTGGAAAGTGCATAGCCTGCTTGTACAAAAGGGAGTCGCTTTCCAAACTTATCTGATAAGCCTCCGAAATAACTTTTACTCAGGCCTGCCACTGCTTCGGCTATACCTTCCAGTATACCGATAAGTAAAACAGAAAATCCAATATGTTTCAGATAAACCGGCATCACCGGGTATAACATTTCACTGGCCATATCTGTAAACAGGCTAACCAGGGAAAGTAACCAGATATTTCGGGTGATAATACGGAACATGACGCAGAGACTACTTTAAGGTAGGTTTAATTTCAACACCGTGAACATGCTTTAACTGTTGTAAACATGTATCCAGGTGCTGGCGCGGTATCCCGATTTTGAAATGGCAGAACAGCTGCATATCCTGTTTATATATAGTACAGGGATATCGTTTTACAATGGTCATTACATCATTGATCAGCGTATAGTCAAACTCAAGTTCATATACATCTTCAATTTGTTTCTGCACTGTAGGCACAACCTGCAGGGCAAGTGCTGCCGCGGTCTTATAGGCATTGATCAATCCGGGCACTCCCAGCAAAGTACCTCCAAAATAGCGTACAACAATAATCGCGGTATCTGTCAGTTCCCTGCTGTCAATCTGACCAAGTATGGGTCGTCCGGCAGAACCTGAGGGTTCCCCGTCATCACTCACCCTGAAAAGGTTACCATCCAATCCCAGCCGGTATGCAAAACAATGATGTACTGCCTTTGGATGCTCCTTTTTTAATTTCAGCAAAAATCCCTTGAATTCTTCAATCGAAGTTATTGGACAGGCATATGCTATAAATTTACTCCCTCTGTCAGTGAATTCTGCTACAGATTCCTGGTCTATGGTAAAATATGAAAATGCATCCTTCATAAAGTATTCATTGCGTACTTCTTTCTTTGCGGTTAAAGTAATTGGCAACTCACCCCCATCCCTCTCTTCCAGAGAGGGGTGCCCATCATAGCTTGTACTCTGCGATTCTCAGCGTTCTTCTTTCTCTGCGGTAAGTATATTTGCCTTTCACTTCCTTATTCCTTATTCTATATTCCTTATTCTATATTTTCTTACCCATAAGCTATCATCGCAATAGCCACCAATGCC
>JAHEEX010000173.1 GCA_024640465.1 Sphingobacteriales bacterium
TGGTGGCGGTGGTCCGGGACAAGAAGAGATTAAGAAAACGGATAAAAGAACGATTCGGAAACAAAAAAAATCAAATACCGGCAAGATCATCACCTATGAGCAGGCCAAACTTTTCAAGGAGAATTATGATTATCCCGCTAAAGTAAGTATTGGCCTTAACGGAGCAAGAAGCCAGACTGTTTTCTATGATAATAAAAAAACAAACCCTACCGTAACCATTAATGGTGGTGATGATAATTATCTTCAGCTGAATGGGTATGAAATTGCATACGGCAGGAATTTTAATAAGCTGGATGTTGAGAGCGGGCGAAATGTTTGTGTTATTGGAAAAGATGTAGGGGTAAAATTATTTGGCGATAAATATGAACGGGCATTGGAAAAGGTAATACGGGTTGGATCAAATAAATACCGGGTGATCGGTATAACTAAAGAGAAAGGTTCCAGCGCATTCCTTCAGGCAGATAATGTTGTTTTTTCCACTTACAGTAATGTAAGGAGACTCTACAGTAGCAAGAACCAGTCGTTTAACGTTGCAGTAATGGTAGACGATGTAAATCAGATGGATGCGGCAATTGGTGAAGCAGAAGGAAAGTTCCGGCCGATCAGGGGTCTTGCCGTTACAGAAGAGAATAATTTTTATACCGATAAGAGCGATAGCATTGCGGAGACCTTTATTAAACTATTGGGAACTATTTCTGCAGCAGCCGGCGCAATCGGCCTGATTACGCTGATTGGTGCAGCCATTGGGTTGATGAACATCATGCTGGTGGCGGTTACGGAAAGAACAAAGGAAGTTGGCCTGGTGAAGGCTTTAGGCGGAAAGAGAAATGCCATCAGGAGCCAGTTTTTATACGAATCCATTATCATCAGTTTAATGGGCGCTGTTATTGGCATTCTCCTTGGCGTTATAGTAGGTAACCTGGTGGGAAGTTTAATGGATACACCTTTTTTCATTCCATGGAAGGTGATCATTTTCGGGATCATTATTTGTTCACTTGTTGGTTTATTTGCGGGGCTTTATCCAGCATGGAAAGCGTCCAAACTGGATCCTATTGTGGCTTTACGCTATGAATAAATTACCTGTTTTTATTACAAACAGGTAAATGCCAAATAAAAAAAGCAGAAATGATATCTATCATTTCTGCTTTTTTGTATGTAGTTAATTTACGCCTAGTTGTTTGGATTTAATGCTTGTTTTATCCTTTCTGAAAGATCTTGCAAATGATAACGGCTCATGTTATCCGTATATGCAGGCGCAGCAGAAACCAATTCATTCCTTAATGAACTCAGGTGAGCCCTAACCATCGAACTGATATCGGACTTTTTAGTATCCGGACCAAAGCTAATTGTAAAGCCGCCGGTTATAATCGGCGCTGATGTTGGGTTTAACAATGCGATCATTCTTTCCACATAACTCTTCTGGAGGTTTCTGCGATAGTTATCAATTTTCTTCCTGGCGGGTATTTCGCTCCAGATACCTTTTTTCAGGTCGGAAAAGTATTCATCAATGTTATAGGTATTCTCAAACCTGTTACCGGATGTGATCATTCTGCCAAGTCTGACAGGAGAAAGAAGTGATCCCAGCAAGCCATCCTGGATGGAACTGATTTGATCTGCCGTTGGACTGTTGATGTTATTAAGGATATTATTATCAAGTAACCAGGTGGGCGTTTCAAATAAATTTTTCTGCAGGAATGAAACAGCGTCTTTCTGTGTAGCTTTTGGGGTAGCTTCAAAGATGTTGCCTTCCTGTTCAACTGATTTATATGTTTCATAATACCCGCCTACGTTACGCGAAACATGACCAAGGTAACGCTGGTACTGATTAACCACCTGGCCATACATTTCAGAAAGATTGGAATAATTATCACTTGGTTCTTTTGTCCATTCCTTCAGGTTAGGAACAATGCGCTTCAGGTTTTTGATTCCATATTCACTGGCTTTCATGGCATTGTCACCAAGATCCTCGCTTTGGGTGCGGGCGTCGGCGGAATTGCCAGCCTCATAAGTGCCAAACCAGATACGTGGATTGGCTTTATATCTTTCAATAAATAATTTACTCAGTTGATTTTTTTCGTCATCCTCATTTTTAGCATTGATATTTTTATAACCCCATTCGATGGCCCATTTGTCATAATCTCCAATACGGGGGAAAAGTCCGGCGCGACCGATATTATCTTCAGGTTGGGCCACATAATTGAAACGGGCATAGTCCATGATAGAAGCGGTGTGACCATTTGCTTCAACCCATGCTTTATCACGGAGTTTTTCCACGGGCGTTTTACTGCTCGATCCCATATTATGCCTGAGCCCAAGCGTATGGCCAACTTCATGAGAAGAAACAAAGCGTATCAGGTTGCCCATCAGGTCATCATCAAATTTCATTTTTCTCGCTCCCGGATCAACCGCAGCTGTTTGGACGAAGTACCAGTCGTGAACCAGTTTCATAACATTATGGTACCATCCGATATGGCTTTCAATGATTTCACCGCTGCGTGGGTCATGAATATTGGGGCCGTAAGCGTTGGTGATATCAGAAGCAAAATATCGGATCACGCTAAAGCGGGCGTCTTCCAGGCTCATGCTGCTATCGTTTTCCGGCCATTCTTTAGCCATGATGGCGTTTTTAAATCCGGCTTTTTCAAAAGCAACCTGCCAGTCGTTTACGCCTTGTATCAGGTAGCTCCTCCATTTTTTAGGTGTAGCCGGATCCAGGTAGTAAATGATGGGTTTTTTAGGTTCAACCAGTTCGCCCCTTTTCCATTTTTCTACATCTTCATCTTTAGGTTCAAGTTTCCACCTGACGATGAAATTAGATTGTTCCACTTTTTGCTGTTCGTCACTGTAAACAACAAAATCATCGGCAAAATAACCAACACGGGCGTCGTAGGGCCTTTTGCGCATAGGCATCACCGGTAGTATGATAAAGGATGTGTTTATTTCCATGGTAACAGATCCTGATGCAGCTGCAGCGGGGATTGTTGGTGTAGGAAAAGGAGATGGGATGGAAGGTCCGCCGGCAGCCGAGGATGAAAAAGTTTTCACTGTCCTGATCTCGGTATTGATTGGATAGGAACGGATGCTTTCTATATAAGAACGATCACTTTGAATCCCGCCGAGGTTGAATCTTCTTTTAACGCCGGCATTGATGCTAACCGGAAGATTGTCTCCTTTAAAGAAATCTGTAAGATCCAGTACAACCCCTGAAGAGTCTTTACCGAGGGATTTGATGTCAAAAGCGGCGGCAATAGGATCCAGGTTAGAGTTCTTTACTGCCTGGTAAATGGGTTGTGTTGAATCGTTCGCCACGCTGATAACGGTAACAACCCGCATAAATACCTTGTTTTCGGGGCCTTTTTCAAAGCGAACTACTTGTTGGTTGGCCAGTTCCCCTCCATAAACACCTGCTCCGCCCGCAACCCGGGAAAAGCGGGTAACGGCCATGATTTCACGGCCAAATAGAGAATCTGGTATTTCGAAATAGTATTTATCATCCAGTTTGTGCACCGTAAACAGGCCATTTGTGGATTTTGCCTTTGGGGTAATCACATCTTTATAAGGTTTTGGGCCCGGGCGGGAGGGGGCCGGGGGAGTGGCTGGTGCAGCAGGAGCCGCCGGGGTAACAGGTGCCTGAGCCGGTGTTTTTTTCTTGTTCTGGCTCATCGCGGCCGATCCCAGCAGGACAAAACAACCTGATATGAACAGCAATCGTTTGATTTTTAACGCAATTCTCATGAAGTATATTTTTTTTAGTCGGCTAAATTATAAAAATGTTAAGCAAACCCCTAAGTTTATATTTAATAATGGTAGCTGAAGGGGGGTGAATGGTTTGTATAATAAATATTTTGTAAGAATTACAAAAAAATATGATTTCAGGTAACTCCGTATAAAGATTGAATTATTTTATTATCTTGCCTTTCCCGGATAAAATAATTTTTTTGATCATAACACTGAATCAAAACTATTTTCAGTAGAATTGTAAATCAATAATCATAACCAAAACCTACAATTGTAAATTTTAAAAATTAAAGTCATGGCTGAAGCAAAACCAACTGCAACAACTAAGGTTACCACATCAGTACAACCCAAGAAAACGAGCAATTCCATTTCTATTATTGCACCCATCGTGTGCCTGGTTGCCGGTTACCTGATCTGGAGATTTATTTTAGGTGCCCCTGAGAATTTCGCTAAACCCGATCTGACTGGTGGCTTCTGGCCTTCACACAAAGGACCTAAGGGTGCCTGGTACAGGATGTATGAGGGTGGTATCATTGTGCCATTGCTTATTGGTTGTTTATTGATGGTAATCACCTTTTCTATAGAGAGGTTTCTTACCATTTCAAAAGCTACCGGCAGCGGTTCTATTTCTGAATTCATCCGCAAGGTGCAATATCACCTGGCCAATAAAAATGTTGACGCAGCCCTGGCTGAGTGCGACAAACAAAAAGGCTCTGTAGGTAATGTTATGAAAGCCGGATTGCGCAAGTACAAAGAAATGATTACGGAAACCGGAATTTCTACCGACCAGAAAGTCCTGGCCATCCAGAAAGAAGTGGAAGAAGCCACTGCGCTGGAACTGCCTATGTTGCAGAAAAACCTGGTATTCTTATCAACACTCACTTCGCTGGGTACCCTGATCGCGCTGTTAGGTACGGTAATGGGTATGATCAAGTCCTTCTCTTCTCTTGGTGAAGAAGGCGGATCTGGTGCAGCAGCTGAACTGGCAGTAGGTATCTCTGAGGCCCTGTATAATACAGCCCTCGGTATCGCTACTTCATCTTTAGCGTTGTTGATGTATAATATCTTTACAACTAAAATCGACAGCATTACATACGGCATTGACGAATCAGGCTTTACCCTTTCACAGAGTTTTGCTTCTTTGTACAAATAAGAAAAAACCTGTTTTCTTATGGAAAACGGGCGTAACAGAATCTTAAATAAAAAAGCTGTAGATAATGCCAAAAATTAAAGCGCCCAAGCACGCACCGGAAAATGACATGACGCCATTTGTGGACGTGGCTTTCCTGATCTTGTCGTTTTTCATGCTGGCAACAAAATTTAAACCGGAAGAGCCTGTGGAGGTTAAAACCCCCAATTCGGTATCTTCTGCAGCCGTGCCTGAAAAAGATGCCTTTATGGTATCTATAGATAAGAACGGACGGGTATTTGTTTCCATGGATAACCCAGAGTTTAAACAGGTTCTTATTGATAACCTCAATAAAACCAGGAACCTGGGCCTCACAAATGCTGAAATAAAGTCTTTTGTCAACGCTCCCAGTGTGGGTGTTCCTTTCAATCAGTTGAAATCACTTCTTGGAATGGACCCTGAGCAATTGAAAAAAGTAAACCAACCAGGAATTCCTGTTTCTGACTCTCTGGGTGGCGAATTAAACTATTGGGTCAGGGATGCGTTGGTGGCCTACCAGGGCAGGAAACTCAACCTGTTGATCAAAGCGGATAATTCAACCAAATACCCGGCATTCAAAAACGTATTAACTGCGTTTAAAAAGAATGACCAGAACAAGTTTTTACTGATTACGGCACCGGAAGATGCCCCTGCAGGCACTGCGTTGTATGTAACCCGCCAGAAACAAGTTGGTGGCGGAGAAAAGAAATAGGTTTATTCATCTTAAAAATCTGATGTTATGGCAAGTTTAGATACTGGCGGTGGTGATGATCATGGTAAAAAAGGACCAGGCGTAAAAAAAGCCAAAAAGCTTTCTACCAGGGTGGATATGACCCCCATGGTGGACCTTGGATTCCTGTTGATTACCTTCTTCATTTTTACCACAACCATGGCACAGCCTACGGCGATGAACCTCTTCATGCCAAAGGATGTGGAAAAGCAGGAAGAACAGAATAAGGTTAAAGAATCCGGGGCTTTTACGATCATGCTATCCAAAAACGATAACGTGTTTTATTATGAAGGCCTTGATCCAACCCAGTTGAAGTCAACCACCTTTAAAGGTATCCGGGATGAAATCATCCGTAAAAAGCAGAGTACCAATCCGGAAGACCTGGTAATGATCATTAAGCCAACGGAAGATGCCACGTATAAAAATACCGTGGATATCCTTGATGAAATGACCATCAACGAGATCAAAAGGTATGCAATGGTGGATATCTCCCCGGTTGAACAGGAGTTAATCAGGATAACAGAAGCTGCCAGCGGCGGTAATAATTAACCTGCAGTTTTGTGGAATTTATGTTCACACTGCATCACATGAGTAAAACCATTCAATATGGATGTTAACAAAATAATGAGTACGGATCTGCTGGACATTATTTTCGATGGCAGAAACAAAGAGTACGGAGCATATGAGCTTCGCCGTAAATACAACAAACGGCTGACGCTATCCCTGATCATTACGGCATCACTTGCTTTATTGATCCTCCTGGGTTCTTTTGTTTCTTCGCTGAACGAAAAGAATAAAAAAGGAAAGGCAGATATCAAAGAAGTAGAACTTGCTCAAATTAAGCAAGAGGAGCAAAAAAATGAGCCACCTCCACCTCCTCCACCTCCAAAGCCACCAGATCCACCCAAAGTGGAAATGGCAAAATTCACCCCTCCCAAAGTTGTGAAGGATGAGGATGTGAAGGAAGACGAAAAGCCACCTGAAATGGAGAAACTGGAAGATACCAAAATCGGTACCGCCAACCAGGAAGGAACCAAAGATGAGGGCATCGTTGCTCCTGTAGAAGACAAGGGTGGTGTTGTTGAAGCGCCTAAACAGGATGATGAAGACAAGGTTTTCCAAAAGGTTGAAATCGATGCTGAGTTCCCTGGTGGAAGCGGCGGCTGGACCAAATATGTAACCCGTGAAATTGAGCGGAACATTGATGAGCTCCAGGATGAAGGTAAATCAGGAACATGTGTGGTACTTTTCATTGTGGATAAGGAAGGCGGGGTTAGTGAAGTAAAAGCACTTCCATGCGGTGAAGCAGGTGTGGCAAATTGCCTCGGCCCTGGCACCAAGCTTGCGGAGATAGCTGTTAACGCAATCCGTAAGGGTCCAAAATGGAAACCCGCTGTTCAAAACGGCCGTAACGTTAAAGCCTATCGCAGGCAGCCCGTTACTTTCCAGCTGGCTGAAGAGTAATAGTAATTTCTAAGAAGCATAAGAAAAGGCTGCCTGAGAAGGCGGCCTTTTTTACTCACCCCCGGCCCCTCTCTTCCAGAGAGGGGTGCCCTGATGGGGAATTGCTGATGAGATAAATTGCTATTGAAATTGATAGAGTCCAATATCTTATTTGAGATAGTAGTCCTTAAATTGTTTCTCATTCTCCTGAATCATTCACTTTTTTTTTAGCTGATTTATAAATTCAGTCAGAATTATAATTGCATTTCCAATCCTCTCATTTATTTTTTCATTTTTTATTCTTAGGATATTGTATCCGAGATCGTTGAGCATTTTATCTCTTGCCTGATCATATATTTTTTGTTTTTCGTGTATCTGACCATCAATTTCTATGATTAATCGCAAAGCATGACAGTAAAAATCAGCGATATAAAATATTCTCTTTTCCAGTGTTGAAGAAATGACAATGGGATATTGTCTTGAAAACTTTAAATTCATAACTATTCTGCCCCTGATTAATTCCCACATTTTCATTTCTTCAGGTGTAGCCAATTTTCTTTGCTCTCTCGCATATTCAATTTCTATTGCTCTCTTCATTATATAAAGGTTTCATTTTATCCTTTAGTGTTTGTGTGAATAACACCACCAATTGCTGTTTTTTTCTGTATAATTTTCAGGTTTTCCTTAAATGGTATTGGCATTCCAGAGAGGCACCCCTCTCTGGAAGAGAGGGGTCGGGGGTGAGTTGGAATCGTTATGGATAATAAGCCTAAAGTCATCTTTGTGGAAAGTTATTTTATGAATATCAATTCCACCAAAACCAACCGTCAACGTATACACGTAGACATGACCCCCATGGTAGACCTGGGTTTTCTCCTGATCACCTTTTTTATCTTCACCACCC
>JAHEEX010000316.1 GCA_024640465.1 Sphingobacteriales bacterium
TAAAACCTGGTGAGCATCCCAACTATCCGGATGGGAAAGAAGATAATACACATTTTACAGAGCTTGGTGCCCGGTTGATCGCACAGGAAGTATTATCGGATATAAGGGTTCAAATTCCTGAACTGGCATTGCATATTGTAAAACCAAAGCTTAAATGATCAGATTTTTTTCCATACAGATTATTTTGATCATCATTACTGCATATAATGGTTTTTGCCAGTTCAACATGATCGTTGCACAAGATGGTAGCGGCGGTTATAAAACCGTACAGTCAGCACTCGATGCGGTAAAGGATGGGAATAGCGATACTATGACTATTTTTATTAGAAAGGGTATATATAAGGAAGTTGTTGTGGTGGATGCCAGGAAGGGTTTTGTTAAACTGGTGGGTGAGGATAAGTATTCAACCATACTCACATTTGATAATCATGCAGGTACTAAACTGCCTAATGGCGATACATTAAATACATGGACATGTGCCTCTTTTTTCGTTTATGGAAATGATTTCTATGCGGAAAACCTGACTTTCCAAAATACTGCAGGGTTTACTGCTGGGCAGGCTGTGGGATTGAGAATAGAAGGTAATAGGGCTTTTATTAAAAACTGCCGGATTATCGGGAACCAGGATATTCTTTTTTTGAGCGGCAGCGGTGTGAAACATTATTTTAAGGACTGTTATATAGAAGGTACCACGGATTTTATTTTTGGTGCTTCGACAGCTGTTTTTAAAAATTGCCACATCCATAGCAAAAAAAACAGCCATATAACAGCAGCATCAACAAATAATATTATCCCATTTGGCTTTGTCTTTTTTGATTGTACACTAACTGCAGACAGTAGCATTAATAAAGTATCCCTTGGACGTCCATGGACACCTGCGGCCAGTGTTACCTACATTAATTGTGAGATGGGCAGCCATATCATCCCGGAAGGATGGAATAATTGGAAAAATCCAGCCAATGAATCTACCGTGCGTTATGCTGAATACAATAGCAGCGGTCCGGGAGGGAAAAAAGATGGCAGGGTGAAATGGTCCAGGCAACTCTCAACAGAAGATTTAAAAAAATATACAGTGAGCCAGATTCTTGGTAACTGGAAAGTTGAATGAAAGTAATCAATGAAATGTTCATTACTCATATCATGCTTATTTTTTGGGTTTTTATTAAAAGCCCAGGAAAAGGTTTCCAATGTTTGGGTTGCTGATAATGGGCGTGGCAGTTACAAGAATCCAGTGATTCATGCTGATTACAGCGATCCTGATGCCATCAGGGTTGGTGATGATTTCTATATGATATCTTCCAGTTTTAATCATGTTCCGGGAATACCCATTCTTCATTCAAAAGATTTAGTAAACTGGACTCTCATTGGGCATGCACTTAAAAGGTTATTGCCCGATTCACATTTTAACAGTGTAAGACATGGTGGTGGTATTTGGGCGCCTTCTCTTCGTTATCATGCCGGGGAATTTTATATTTATTACCCTGATCCGGATTTCGGAATTTATATGATCAAGGCTAAAAAAATGACCGGCCCCTGGTCAGATCCGATTTTAGTAGAAGCAGGTTTGGGATTGATAGATCCTTGTCCCTTATGGGATGATGATGGCCGGGTTTTCCTTATTCATGCATTTGCGGGTAGCCGTGCTGGTATTAAGAGTATCCTCGTTGTTAAACAAATGAATGCAAGCGGCACAAAAACAATTGACAATGGTGTTATGGTTTATGATGGCCATGAAAAAGATCCTACTGTTGAAGGACCTAAATTCTATAAACGAAATGGGTACTATTACATTTTCGCTCCGGCAGGTGGTGTAAGCACCGGCTGGCAACTGGTTTTAAGGAGTAAAAATATGTATGGTCCATATGAAAGGAAAGTAGTTATGGACCAGGGAAAGACAACAATAAACGGACCGCATCAGGGAGCATGGGTTAATACGTCTTCGGGGGAGGATTGGTTTCTTCATTTCCAGGATAAAGCAGCGTATGGACGACTTGTGCACCTGCAACCCATGAGCTGGGAAAATGACTGGCCTGTTATAGGTGTTGATGGTGATCATGACGGAAAAGGTGAACCTGTTCAAGTATACAGAAAACCAATGATGCCAGGAGTGAATGTCATAATTACAGTAGCAGACAGTGATGAGTTTAATTCTCCTGTTCTGGGAAATCAATGGCAATGGCAGGCAAATCCACAGGTTGGATGGGCTTTCCCAACATCATCAGGTGTACTAAGATTCTATTCTGATTTTCAAACTGATTCGCTATTCAATCTTTGGAATCTGCCCAGTATTCTCGGGCAGAAATTACCTGCCGAAGAATTTACAGCCAGGTTAAAGGTTCGTTTTAACCCTTTACACATAAATGAAAGGTTTGGATTAGTTATGCTTGGGGCATCTTATGCTTATATATCCATAGAAAACAGAAAAGATGGTTTGTATATCGTTTGCAGAGAAAATACGAAAGCTGATGGAAATGGTGTTGAAGCCGAACTGGCATCTTACCTTATTAAAGGCAATGAAATATTTTTTGAGCTAACAGTGGAAAAAGACGGGGTTTGCCATTTTGGCTTTGCAGAAAAGGATGAAAAATACAGGTCGGTCCCAATGGCATTTAACATAAAACCTGGCCGCTGGGTTGGCGCAAAAATTGGTCTTTTTATGTTGAGAAATAATAAGACCAATGATGCCGGTTTCGCAGATATTGATTGGTTGCGTTTTGAATTAAATCAGCAATAATAATTACTTATATGAAAAAGATCATTTTAATGATTTGTTCTTTAACGATTGTCTTATCTATTGCTGCTCAGAGTAATGACGAAGCATCGGTTGCAGCCGCTGTTGAAATGTTGAATAAGGCCATGGTAAATGCGGACAGGATTGAACTGGATGCCTTAGTATCAGAAGCCCTGAGTTATGGGCATTCCAGCGGATTGGTGGAGGATAAGAAG
>JAHEEX010000317.1 GCA_024640465.1 Sphingobacteriales bacterium
ACAATGATTATTATTTCAATTATTATAATAAAGATGGGGAACTGATCAACGGTAGTACCGAAGACCAGGTGCCGGCAGACAGTGCCCGTGTTGATGTAGGCTGGCTTCGCAGGCCTTCAGACAGGCTGTTCACCATGGGCCTTTTTTTCCAGGATTACCTGAGCACGAATAAGAATTTCAAAGTGCATTTGAATCTCTTGTATGGCAGCAATATGCCGTACAATATTCCAAACAGTGTAAAGTACCGGAATGCGTTGATCATTGATCCTTATATCCGCGCCGATATCGGATTCAGTGCGTTGTTACTGGATGGGGAAAAAACAAACCGGAGGAGCCACAGTCCCTTCCGCGACCTCGAAAATATCTGGGCCAGCCTGGAGATATTTAATTTGCTCGACCGCCGCAATACCATATCCTACCTGCTCATCAAAGATTTCTCCAATACCATTTATACCATTCCTAACCGGCTCACACCAAGGCTCGTTAACCTCAAACTACTCGTACGATTTTAATTCCTAATCTTAGTGTCTTCTTTTCTTTGCGGTTAAAGTATTTGTCTGAACCATGATTTGGGGGGATTTTATTGATTAAGGTGATGAACAGCCATTTTCGTAATGATAAAATAACAGGCTGCGGACCTTTGCGTTCTCTTTTCTCTGCGGTTAAATATTTACTAAATCAATCCCAGCAAGCATTTTAACCATTACCCACAGTCTGTGAATAAGTAACTTTGTAATGATTCAAAGGCAAATAATTATATTTGATTTAAGCGTGCGTTAGTAAGTACTTGGTACCATATTGTAAACCTAAAATCCGATGCTTTGACTGAAACGATCATCAACCTGGAATCCGTTAATCCGCTTGAATTTTTTGGGGTTAACAATGGCAAGCTCGACATTCTCAAGAAAAAATTCCCCCTCTTAAAAATCCTCAGCAGGGGAACACAGATCAAACTCAGCGGTGCACCTGAACAAATTGAATCCGCTAAAGAAAAAATTGAATTACTTGTTTCCTATCTCGAACGCAATGGTCATGTAAGCGAAAATTATTTTGAACAGATACTTGGCGGCGACGACCAGGAAACTGTTGATCACTTTGTTGAACGCAATCCCAATGAAGTACTCGTATTTGGACCCAATGGAAAATCAGTAAGGGCACGTACCGCAAATCAAAAAAAGATGGTGACGATGTCTGACAAGAACGACATCATTTTCGCCATTGGTCCTGCCGGTACCGGTAAAACCTACACCGCCGTTGCACTCGCAGTTCGTGCATTGAAAAACAAACAGGTTAAGAAGATCATTTTAACGCGCCCCGCCGTGGAAGCGGGAGAAAGCCTTGGATTCCTGCCAGGTGATTTAAAAGAGAAAATAGATCCTTACCTGCGTCCATTATATGATGCATTGGATGATATGATCCCGGCCGATAAACTGGGCTATTATATGAGCACAAGGGTGATTGAAATCGCCCCACTCGCTTATATGCGTGGCCGTACCCTGGATCATGCCTATATCATCCTTGATGAGGCACAGAATGCAACCGACCTGCAGATCAAAATGTTTCTTACCAGGATCGGATCCAACGCCAAGGCAATTATCACAGGCGACCTAAGCCAGATCGACTTACCCAAAAACCAGCGGAGTGGTCTTGACAAAGCTGTTCGTATTTTAAAAAATATCGACGGCATTGCCCATATTGAATTGGATGAAGAGGATGTGGTCAGACATCGATTGGTAAAAGCCATCATCAGAGCCTATGACAAAGAACACGATCCGAATAATAACCAACATGCGTAACCGAATATTTTCCCTGCTGGCCACTGCTTTAATTTTATTAAGCGCTTGTTCAGGTCCTGAAGGTTTCAAAAAGCCGGAAGATGCCCTGGATGCCGCAAGGGAATTTGTGCGGGCAGTTTTGGATGGCGATTATAAACGTGCTGAATTATACGTTCTTCCCGACGAAGAAGACATGCGGCTTTTTAACCGCTATAAAGACTATATGAAGAATCAGCCCGAGAAGGAAAGGCTCGGGCTGAAATCTTCTTCCATCCTGATAAACAAGGTTGAACAGCTCAATGATTCAGTTTCCATCATTAATTATTCCAACTCGTACTCAAAGAAACCGATGGATATCAGGGCGGTAAAAAAAGATGGGGAATGGTGGGTAGATTTCAAATATACATTCTCCGGTGATGAAGCCCTTAAACCACTGGAATAACCAATAGTATGTTACGACAAATTATGTTGGTGGGTGCAGGCAGCGCAGTAGGCGGAATGCTTCGTTACCTTTTAGGAAAATGGATTTACTTTCTCTACCCGCAAACTTTTCCCCTCCCCACCCTGATCATCAATATACTTGGTTGCTTTCTGATTGGACTGCTCTATGGATTTTCCATAAAAACTGGGACTCTGTCTGCCGAGGCCAGGCTTCTCCTAACAACCGGCTTCTGTGGCGGTTTTACTACATTCTCTGCTTTCGCTTTTGAAAATATTCAACTGATGAAGAATGGCGATTATACCATGGTCCTGCTATATATCACGGCGAGTGTTGTATTGGGGATCGTTGCGGTATTTTTAGGCATGGAACTTTACAGGTAGGAAAAAGAACGCAGGGAAGTGAATTTTGATGAAGGGATAAATTACTTTAGGTTTGTAAAAACAAGATACACATTATGCTTACTGTTCTCCATCCCTGGCATGGCGCAACGCCCGGCGATCAGGCCCCACGCATTGTAAATGCAGTTATTGAAATTCCTAAAGGAGAAAGGGCAAAATACGAAATTGATAAACCCACCGGCTTACTCAGGATGGACAGGGTTATTCATTCCTCCTTCCATTATCCCATCAATTATGGTTTTATCCCGCAATCCCTGGGAGATGATAAAGATCCGTTGGATATTCTCGTTCTATCCAGCATCAGCGTGCAGGCACTCTGCCT
>JAHEEX010000174.1 GCA_024640465.1 Sphingobacteriales bacterium
GATATAAAACCGGATGGTGTATATGTTGATTGCACTTTTGGAGGTGGAGGACACAGCAGGGCTATACTGCAAAGGCTATCCGAAAAAGGAAAACTGATTGCTTTTGACCAGGATGAAGATGCCCGTCGTAACCTCCCGGAGGATCCGCGACTGATTTTTGTACCCCATAATTTCAGGCATATAGGCCGCTTTTTGAAATTATATAAGGCAGAAAAAGTTGATGGGATACTGGCCGACCTGGGGGTGAGCAGTCACCAGTTTGATGAAGCAGAGCGGGGATTTTCAACCCGGTTTGATGCCCCGTTGGATATGCGCATGGACCCACGTCAGCCCTTAACCGCTGCCGGGATTCTACAGGATCTTTCTGAGCAGGAGCTGCACAAGATTTTTGAAAGATATGGAGAAGTAACAAACGCGAAAACCCTTGCCCGTACCATAACAGAATACCGACAATCCGTTCCCCTGAAAACAATTCGCCAGTTCAAAGACGCGCTGCAGTCTGTGGTGAAAGGTAACCCTAACAAGTATTTCGCACAGGTTTTCCAGGCCTTGCGAATCGCCGTAAATGATGAGTTTGGCGCGCTGGAAGAAATGCTGGAGCAGGCTCCATTATTGTTGAAAACCGGTGGAAGAATAAGTGTCATCACTTTTCACAGCCTGGAAGATAGAATAGTAAAGAATTTTTTCCGGTATGGCAACATGGAACTGCCGGAAGCAGATGAGGTGTATGGAACAAGAGTGGATAACCCCTTAGTGGTTATCAATAAAAAGCCGATCCTTCCCTCTGCGGAAGAAATCAAGAGAAATCCAAGGGCCCGAAGTGCTAAACTCCGGATAGCCCAAAAAAAATAAACTGATTAAACATTTCATGTAAATCCTAATATCCTGATTAACCACCAATGGATGTTACATGAACGAAGAGCAAAACCTGAAAGATTCCCGCCTGGAGTGGAAGAAGCTTTTTCTGAACTATCACTGGATAGTACGGAACATACCTTACTTTCTCTTTCTTTCCATGCTTACTGTTCTCTATATCTATAACGGCCACTACGCAGAAAAGAACATCAAGAACATCAACAAAACTGCAAGGGAATTGAAAGAACTGCAGTATGAATACAAGACCGTAAAAAGTGAGTTAATGTTCAGGCATAAGCAAAGCGAAGTGGTAAAAGCGGTAGAGCCGCTTGGTTTGAAAGAAATCATGCAACCACCGGTAAGATTAAAAGACACATTGATCCCTTAACACAAAACCAAAACAAGCTGCTGATTGGAAGTTAAAAAAGACATACTGTGGAGAGTGTACCTGATCTTCCTCGGCATTGTTGTCTTCAGCATTTTGGTGTTGGGAAAAGCCATTTATATTCAAACCGCCGAAGGCGCTTACTGGAAAAGCCTGAGCGACAGCCTTCACCTGGAATACCGGGAAATGGATGCCGACAGGGGAACCATTTACAGTGAAGATGGCAGTATGCTCAGTACTTCCATTCCATTTTTTGATGTACATATTGATTTTGGTGCAGATGGTCTGCGGGAGAAAAACGGTAAAAGATTCAAGGAAAACCTTGATTCGCTTTCCTATAGCCTGGCCGCCCTTTTTGGTGATCAGCAGTCAAAAGAATATAAAAAGGAATTGCAGCAGGCGTACAATAAAAAAGAACGCTATTACCAGCTAAAGAAGAATATCAGCTTTCGTGAATACCAGGTAATGAGGGGCTTTCCATTGATTAGAAGCGGCCGCAATAAAAGCGGTTTCATTTTCGAAGACCGTGAAAAAAGACTTACACCTTTTGGACTTTTGGCCAATCGTACGATCGGACTTTCTCGTGAATATGTTGGAAGTGACGGGAAAATGGTAAATAAGAATGTTGGACTTGAAAAAACCTACGACAGCCTGCTTCGCGGCGTAACAGGGAAAAGGCTTGTTAGAAGAATATCCGGGGGCGCCTTTGTACCTATTGAAGGATCTGAAATTGAACCCATCAATGGTAAAGACCTGTTAACAACAATCGATGTAAATATCCAGGACATTGCCCAGCAGGCTCTGATGAAAATGATGATCGGAAATGAATGCACTTATGGTACGTGCATAGTGATGGAAGTTAAAACCGGTAAGATAAAAGCCATTGCTAATTTGGGCAGGCAGCCAGACGGCACATATTCTGAAGACTTTAACTATGCCATTACAAAATCAGAGCCGGGTTCGACGTTTAAACTGGTTACCCTGCTATCAGTATTGGAAGATAAGTACACAACATTGGATGCTAATGTTAACCTCGAAGGTGGTGTGTGGAAAGTTGCCGGAAGAACAGTGTATGACAGTGAGAAACACGGCCGTACCCAGGTTACCGTAAAGCAGGCATTTGAACTAAGTTCTAATGTAGGTATGGCCAAACTTGTAACTGCATATTACAGTAGCAAACCACAGTCGTTCCTTGATCATTTATATAAACTCAGGCTTGATACCCTTACCGGCCTTGGCCTGGTTGGAGAAAGTAAGCCTGTGATCCCTACCCCAAAAAGCAAATACTGGAGTGCGCCAACCCTTCCATGGATGGGTTTTGGTTATAACCTGTCGCTAACGCCCTTGCATACGCTCATGATATACAATGCAGTGGCAAACGGTGGTGCCATGATGAAACCTTACCTGGTAAATGCGGTTTTAAAAGACGGTCAGGCCATAAAAACCTTTGAACCCGTGATACTGCAAAATGAAATCTGTAGTGACGCCACCCTTCGACAATTGAAATCAAGTCTTGAGGGAGTTGTTACTGCCGGTACCGGCAAAAGCTTGCAGACACCTAATTATACTATAGCTGGAAAAACAGGAACGGCATTGGTAGCAAATGGCACCCGGGGATATGCAGATCATATTTATCAGTCGTCTTTTGCTGGCTATTTCCCGGCTGATAATCCGAGATACTCTTGTATCGTAGTTATAAAAAACAAACCCTATGCCCACATATTTTATGGCGCATCTGTAGCTGGCCCTGTATTTCGTGAAGTTGCTGATAAGTTATATGCATTAGATGTGGAGTCTCAGCCACTGTTCACACCCGTACCCGGAAAAGACAGCAGCTTTTATGCCTGGAGTGGTTGGAATGCGGATTATCAGAAAGTCAACAATAGCCTGAAAGTAAATTATACCGATTCTGCCGGAAAAAGCAAATGGGCTTACCTGGTAAATGAACAGCTTCAACCTACTACCCGAAAACTTCCAACAAGTACTGATATCATGCCGGTAGTGAAGGGAATGGGATTAAAAGATGCTTTATTCCTTTTGGAGAATATGAAACTAAAAGTGGTTGTAAATGGGAAAGGAAAAGTGAAAACGCAATCTATAGCAGCAGGCACTAAAATAACCAAAGGCCAAACGGTTTATCTCGAAATGAATATTCCAACAGAGCCTGTAATGAAATTGACAGCAAAGAAATAAAGTACAGAATAAATTATAATGCCCTTTTTACAAGACATATTATATAAGGTTAGCCTTCGCTCAGTAAGCGGAAGTACTGCTGTTGAAGTTAACAGCATCCATCTCGACTCCAGGGCTGTTGAGAAGGGCGGCTGTTTTATTGCGATTCGTGGAACTTCCAGTGACGGGCATCAATATATTCCAACTGCCATAGAAAAAGGGGCCATAGCCATTGTTTGTGAAGATATGCCCACAGAATTCATGCAGGATGTGACATATGTACAGGTTGCCAACACGGCGGAAGCTGCCGGCTATATGGCACATGAATTTTATGGCCGGCCATCGGAAAAAATGAAGCTGGTAGGCATAACCGGTACCAATGGAAAAACCACCATCGCCACCTTGCTTTTTAAATTGTGCACAGAAATGGATCATTTCTGTGGGCTGATCTCTACTGTTCAGAACCAGATAGGGCAGGAAGTAATTCCATCCTCTCATACAACACCTGATGCAATAAGCCTCAATGCGCTTTTGCGTAAAATGCTGGATGCCGGCTGCTCTCATGTTTTTATGGAATGCAGCAGCCACGCTATACACCAGCATCGTATTACCGGGCTTTATTTTACCGGTGCCATTTTCAGCAATATCACACATGACCACCTTGATTATCACAAAACCTTCAATGAATATATACGGGTAAAGAAATCATTTTTTGACAACCTTCCTTCCGAAGCATTTGCCATTTCAAACCTGGATGATAAACGAGGAACAGTGATGCTGCAGAATACCCCTGCAGATAAATTTTATTACAGCCTCCGCTCCATTTCAGATTTCAAAGGAAGGATACTGGATAACAGCCTTTCCGGATTGCAGATGCTGATCAATGAGCAGGAAGTGCAGTTCCGGTTGATAGGGGAATTTAATGCCTATAACCTGCTGGCAGTTTATGCGGCAGCCATATGTCTTGGGGAAGACCGCCAGGAAGTGCTCAGGGTCTTAAGCAACCTAACCGGTGCAGAAGGAAGGTTTGATTACATCCTGTCTCCAAAAGATAAAGTGATTGGCATAGTTGATTATGCGCATACGCCGGATGCCTTACTGAACGTGCTCACGACCATAAAAAAACTAAGTCGCGGTGGAGAAAAAATCATTACGGTGGTTGGCTGTGGTGGAAACAGGGATAAAACGAAACGCCCACTGATGGCCGAAGTAACCTGCGAACACAGTGATAAAGCGATTTTTACTTCGGATAATCCACGCGATGAAGAACCTGAAGCCATTATACGGGATATGGAAGAAGGGTTACCGGCAACGGCTAAACGAAAAGTAATCGTCATTCCGGATCGGCGTGAAGCTATTAAAACTGCGGTTAGCCTTGCACGCGAAGAAGATATTGTGCTCGTGGCAGGTAAAGGGCATGAAAAATACCAGGAGATCAAAGGGGAAAAATTTGATTTCGATGATAAAAAAGTGTTGATGGAGATGTTTGAGATGATGGGAAAGTAGCCAGTAGCCAGTCGGCAACCGCCAATAATAGCAAAAAGGCAGGAGTCGGGAGTCGTTAGTCAAGAGTCGTTAGTCGGGAGTCGTTAGTCAAGAGTCAACAGCCGGCTGTTTCTGTCAACTGTCAACTGTTTTAAAAAGGCAATTCGAAGTATGTTATATCATTTATTCCATTGGTTGAGCAATGAAGGCATCAAATTCCCGGGTAGCGGACTTTTCCAGTTCATTACCTTCCGGGCATTGATGGCCATATTGTTATCATTGATCATAACATTGGTATACGGGAAAAGGATTATCCTTTTTCTCCAGCATATGCAGGTAGGCGAAAGCGTTAGGGAGCTGGGCCTTCAGGGTGAAGAGCAGAAAAAGGGTACGCCAACAATGGGTGGCATCATAATCCTGATGGGAATACTCATCCCAACACTATTGTTTGCCAACCTGGATAAAGTATATATCCGGCTTGTATTGCTGAGTACGGTTTGGCTGGGTATAGTAGGTTTTGTAGATGATTACCTTAAATTAAGGGCGAAAAGGATGGCGCAAAAGGCCGGCGCTAATTATAAAAAGAGCGATAAAGACGGACTGGCGGGATGGTCTAAAGTGATGGGGCAGGTTGGCCTGGGTATTATCATTGGCGCCACGCTGATGTTCAATAATAATGTGAAAGTGTACAGGGAGTATAAAGGAGATGTGAAACCGGCGCAGGCAACAGAAATTAAGTTTGAAGGAAAGACCAGGTACTTTGTTCCGGCCAATGAACCTGTAACAACTATACCTTTTGTTAAAGGCCATGAATTTAACTATGCAAAGTTATTGCCAAAAGCGGCAAGGGGTTTTACCTGGCTGCTCTATATTGGAATTGTCATATTCATTGTAACTGCAGTTTCCAATGGCGCAAATATTACGGATGGTCTTGACGGACTTGCCACAGGGGTTTCGGCCATCATTGGTGTTTGTCTTGCATTATTTGCATATGCAAGTGGAAACCTTCGACTGGCAGATTACCTGAACATCATGTATATACCCAACCTGGGTGAAGTATCCATTTTCATTGCTGCCATGATCGGTGCATGTATTGGATTCTTGTGGTACAATACTTATCCCGCGCAGGTTTTCATGGGTGATACCGGTAGCCTTGCCCTGGGTGGTATCATTGCAGCACTGGCCATCATGGTTAGGAAAGAATTATTGATCCCGATATTCTGCGGAGTGTTCCTGGTGGAAAACATCAGTGTGATGTTACAGGTGAGTTACTTTAAATACACCCGAAAAAAATATGGTGAAGGAAGAAGGATCTTTCTCATGAGCCCCTTGCATCATCATTATCAGAAATTGGGGTATCATGAAAGTAAGATTGCCGTTAGGTTCTGGATTGTGACAGTGATGTGTGTGGTATTTGCTATTCTGTCTTTGAAAATAAGATGATTGAAAGTATATAAAGATGTTCTGAAAAACCATAACTAAAGGAGAACAACCAGGTAGTGCTTACCTGTGGAGTTTCAGAAAGCGTAAGTAAATCATCCATTGAAAGACCAAATTTTTTAACAAAGAGGAATGAACAAGAGAATGGTCATCCTGGGGGCAGGTGAAAGTGGTGTTGGTGCGGCGATTCTTTGTCGCAAGGCGGGATACGATGTTTTTGTATCTGATGGCGGCAGGATAAAGGATCACTACAAGCAGGAACTTGCCTCCCATGATGTTGAATTTGAGGAAGGTGGTCATTCTGAAGCGCGTATTCTGGAAGCAGATGAAGTAATGAAAAGTCCGGGAATACCGCATAAGAGTCAGATGGTGCAGAAATTAATTGCGGCTGGTATTGGTATTACAAGTGAGATTGAACTGGCTTATCGATTTAGAGAAAACAGTAAGATCATTGGCATAACGGGTAGTAATGGAAAAACGACCACCACGGCGCTGACATATCATATCTGCAAAGAAGCAGGTCTGGATTGTGCACTGGTGGGCAATATCGGGATATCCATCGCGCGACAGGTTGCGCTTGATCCGAAGCCGCTTTATGTGGCGGAGATCAGCAGCTTTCAGCTCGATGATATTCAGACTTTTCGTCCTGATGTGGCGATCCTTACAAATATAACAGAGGATCACCTGGACAGGTATGAATACAATTTCGAGAACTATATCCGGGCCAAATTCAATATCGTAAAGAACCAAACCGCAGCAGATCATTTTATCTATTGCGAAGACGACCCTGTGACGATGAACTATTTAAACCATTTTCCTTTTATCTCTAACCCATTGCCGTTTACTATGAACAGAGAAATCCCTAAAGGGGCCTTTATCGCAAACAACCGGATGACGGTGACGGGTCACGAACCCTTGTCGATGAGCATTTATGATTTTGCATTAAAAGGAAAACATAACCAGTACAATACCATGGCCGCCTGCCTGGCAGCAACAACCATTGGTATCCGAAAGGAGAAAATACGTGATGCAGTAAAGACCTTCGAAAGCCTTGAGCACCGTATGGAAACTGTAATGACTATACGCGGAGTGGAATTTATTAACGACAGCAAGGCAACCAATGTTAACAGTACCTGGTTTGCACTGGAAAGTATGACCAGGCCGGTGATCCTTATCCTTGGCGGTGTTGATAAAGGGAATGATTATTCGCTTATCATGGATATGGTGAAGGAAAAAGTTAAAGCGATAGTTTGTTTGGGAAAGGATAATACTAAAATTCATAAAGCATTTGGTAATGAAGTTGAAGTGATGGTAAATACGGATAATGCCATAGATGCCGTGAAGGCTTCCTTTCACCTGGCATCTAAAGGGGATGTGGTTTTACTCAGCCCTGCATGCGCCAGTTTCGACCTGTTTTCGAATTATGAAGACAGGGGGAAACAGTTTAAAGAAGCGGTGAAGGAATTGTAAAAGAAGAGGGCAGAGGATAGAGGGCAGAGGGGTGTGATTGATAATTTTTTTTAAAAGTAAAAAAATAAATAAAGGGTTTTAAAAAGGTGAGGCAATCATAAC